>JAEETM010000137.1 GCA_016290335.1 Treponema sp.
ACAACTGCCTTCAATGTTGTTACCGGTGTGTATGCCCCGACTAACGGCGCCGTTTACTTCAATGGAAAAGAAATTGTAGAAAATTATCCGCGCGGAAAAATGAAAAAGCTTTATGCCGGAACAGACCGCGGAAAGTTTACAAAACATATAGAACCAACTCCAGATAAAATCACAAAGCTTGGAATAGCAAGAACCTTCCAGAATATCCGTTTGTGGAAAAGCCAGACTGTATTCACAAATGTTCTCATTGCTAAGCATCTTCGACGTACTTCAAATGTTTTCAGTGCAACCTTCCGCCTTAACTGGAAAGAAGAAAAAAAGCAGCGTGAAGAAGTTGATGAGCTCTTAAAGATTTTAGGCTTATACGAGGTTCGCAATGAGCTTTGTACTTCCCTTCCTTATGGTTTACAGCGCCGTCTGGAAATTGCACGAGCTCTTGCTACAAATCCTACCCTGCTCTTGCTCGACGAACCTGCTGCCGGTATGAACCCACAGGAAACTGCCGAGCTTACAGACTTTATTCATCACATCCGCGACGAGTTCCATCTTACAGTATTTATGATTGAACACCACATGGATCTGGTAATGGATATTTCCGACCGTATTTACGTTTTGAACTTTGGTGCACTTATTGCCCACGGAACACCGGAAGAAGTTCAGAACAATCCGGAAGTAATTGCAGCCTATCTTGGCGAAACCGAAGAAGAAGCTGAAGAAGCTCTCACCGAACAGAAGGAATAGAATATGCTTAGTATAAAAGATTTGTATGTATCTTACGGCGGAATCAAAGCTCTTAGAGGAATAAATATTGAAGTTCCGGATGGAAAAATCGTTACGCTCATTGGTGCAAACGGTGCCGGAAAATCAACCCTGCTGCGAACAATCAGCGGACTTGTAAAAGCAGAAAGCGGTTCTATCCAGCTTGATGGAACTGAACTTATCGGTATGCCAATCAACAAGATTTGCGCAAGCGGAATTGCCCTCAGCCCGGAAGGCCGCCGTGTTTTTACAGATTTGACAGTTGAAGAAAACCTTAAGATTGGTGCATACCTTCGCAAGGATAAAAAAGAAATTGAAAAAGACCTTAAATGGGTTTATGAATTATTTCCACGCTTGCAGGAAAGAAGCTGGCAGTTTGCAGGAACACTTTCCGGCGGTGAACAACAGATGCTTGCCGTAGGTCGTGCCCTTATGAACCGCCCTAAAATCCTTATGCTCGACGAACCATCTCTTGGACTTGCTCCACTTATCGTTCAGCAGATTTTCGACATCATCAAGGAAATCAACAAAAACGGTGTTACAGTTCTTCTTATTGAACAGAATGCAAACATGGCTCTTAAAACTGCTGATATAGCCTATGTAATTGAAACCGGCGAAATTGTACTAACAGGTTCTGGTCAGGAAGTCATGGCTAACCCGCAGGTTAGGGAAGCCTACCTGGGTAAGAAGAAATAACATTTGTGCTAAATTAAATTGTACAAAATCTACTTTACATTTTATTTTTTTCACATTATATTTAAGCCATGAACCTCTCAAGAATAAAAATTTTGGCACTGTTAATTGGTGGCTTAGTATTGTTTTCGGGCTGCTCTTCTACAAATACAAAAAAAGCGGCTGCAAGGTTGGACCAGGGAGAATGGAATACAAACCATACCTATGTCTTTGTACACGGACTTTCCGGCTGGGGTCATTATGATTTCCAGAATAAGTTTTTCCCTTACTGGGGCTTGAAAAACGGCTCATTAATGAAACAGCTTAGAAAGGAAGGTTTTAACGCTTTTGATGCTTCTGTAGCACCTCAAGGAAGTGCCTGGGATAGAGCCTGTGAGCTTTATGCCCAGCTTGCCGGAACTGTTACAGATTATGGCAAGGAACATTCTGAACGTTGTGGACATCCTCGTTATGGCAGAGATTTTTCTAAAGCACCTCTTATTCCGCAGTGGGATAGTGAAAATAAAATCAACCTTTTAGGACATTCCTTTGGCGGAGTTACTGTCAGACTTTTGGCTCATCTGATGGCAGAAGGTTCCGAAGCTGAACGAAACGCAACTACCCCTGAAGATTTAAGTCCTCTTTTTGCAGGAGGTCATACAGACTGGATTTATTCTGTTACAGCCCTTGCCGCTCCTCACAATGGAACCTCAGCTTATCACGTACCAGACAAAAATCCACAGCCTAAAACAAAAATGCAAAAGGCAATGGACAGAACAAATGCGCCAAAAAAAGATGGTCGCGTAGAATACGATTATGCAGATTTTGACATGCATGTTCAGAATGCGGCAGAAATTAATAAATGGCTTAAAAGCTTGGATAATGCATATTATTTTTCTTTTCCATGCAGTGCAACAAAAGCAGCAGAAGATGGCAGCCAGCAACCAATTCCAGAAATGATGGAGGATATGTTTGAACGCACTTCTGCAAGAATGGGTAGCTTTGAAGGTATAAGTCCAGATGGAATTACCTTTGGAAAAGAATGGCAGGAAAATGACGGGCTTGTAAATACAATTTCTGCAAAGGCTCCAGATTTTGCTCCTCAGCAGGATTTTACTGATAATACTTCTGAAACTACTCCATCATCACTTAAGAAAGGAGTCTGGTATATAATGCCAACTTATAAGGGAGACCATATGTCCCTACAGGGCGGCTTTACAATCAAAAATAACATTACAGGCTTTTACCTTGAACACCTTAATCGCATAAACAAACTGTAGCAACAACAAGGCAGCAATCAGTTATAGACATTTAAGATTCAAACACCTTTCGTCCGGACATGAACACTACGTGGACTTTTCCGGTAAGAGTGTCTCCTGCAAATGGGGTGGCTTTTCCTTTTGAATAGAACATGCCAGGTTCAACTACCCATTCTTCATCAGGATCAAAAATAGTAAGATCGGCATCATAGCCGGCTTTGAGTAAACCTTTTGTTAAACCCAATATTCGCGCAGGATTTGCAGACATCAGCTGTGACAATCTCTGCGGCGCAAACTGGTTCTGATTTACAAGAACTGTATTGCAAATGCCAAAGGCAGTTTCCAGTCCTGTAAAGCCCGGACTTCCAGCAGCCTTATCATCAAAGGTGTGCGGTGCATGGTCAGTGGAAATTACATCTACCGAACCGTCCCGCAAGCCTTCTATAAGTGCAAGCCTGTCTTTTTCACTGCGCAAGGGTGGATTCACAAGTGCCCGAATATATGGTTCTTCTGTTCCGCTCAATGCAAGATGATGAGGTGTAACTTCACACGTTACAGGATTGGAGCATCTTGCCTTAGCACGTCGAACTTCATCAAGAGACTTTTTTGTACTCACATGTGCCAAATGAATATGACATCCTGCTAATTCTGCAAGTTGAATATTTCTTTCGGTAGCTGCATCCTCTGCAACGGCAAGAAGGTTGTTAGCTTCGGTTAACTCGCTGTCAATTTTTTCAAGCATTTCAGGAGTTACATCAGTTTCTTCATCACTTGTACCCCAGGCATAAAGTCCGGCTGCATTCATCATCTTTAATGCATTCTGCCGGTGAAATCTGGCCTCAACTGCAAGAGACGGGTCTTCGCAGTGACAGCTTACAATACAATTTTTTGCAGCAGCAATTCTCATTCCTTCAAGCATCACCGAAGCAGAAAGAACATCGTGACCGTCTTCAGAAATAACAGGAATGTATTTTGGTGTAATATTATTCAAATGGCTTACATCTGTTCCTTCAAAGTTTTTAGTAATACTAACAACCTGGAAAATATGAGCCAGCCCATAAGAAGCAGCTTTTTTCTCAATATCAATTGCCATATCAATAGAAGAAACAACAGGATTTGTGTTAGGCATGGCTACCACCGTTCCAAAGCCACCGGCAATTGCAGCCTGAAGTCCGCTTGCCAGATCTTCTTTATGTGTTTGTCCCGGATAACGCAAATGTACGTGCATGTCTATAAAAGCCGGAGTTACGGTCAGACCGTGTGCATCATATAACTCTAATTTACAATCATTTTCGGAGCCGTCTTCTATAAGGATTGAATGTGCAAGTTTAGAAACTGTGTAGGAAGAAGTAAAATAGCCCTGAAAAATTGCCCTGATTTTTCCGTCGGCAATCAGGATTGCGCCTGGAGAATCGATTGCTTCATCAAGAAGACGTGCATTGTAAATTAAAGTTACTTTTGTCATTTATTCGCACCTGCCATATAAAGTGTATCACAATATTCGCAGCGGTAAAGTCCCTTTTCTTTGTCGGTAAGGATAAAGGTTGGTGTAATGTAATGCTCTGTCTGAGTAATGCAGCGCGGATTCTTACAGTTGAAAACTCCGCTGACTTTGTTAGGCAATTCCATCGTAATCTTTTTTACAATTTTTTCGTTTTTTATTACATTCACGCAGATATTAGGATCAATAAAACCAAGCACCGAATAATCAATATCGATGATGTTGTCGATTTTGATGATGTCCTTTTTTGTTGATTTCTGTGACTGTACGTTTTGAATAAGGCACGATGTAAAAGGTGCTTTATCAAGTCCAAGCCACTGGTATATTTTCCAGCCCGACCCCGCACGAATATGATCTATTACAAGTCCGTTCTTTATTGTATTTACGTTTAACATTCAAAATCCTCCTGACATGAATAAGCTCTAAAGGCTTCCTGTAAGTTTTGCGATAAGTGCCATTCTTGCATACATCCCGTACTTAACCTGCTTAAAGTAAGCGGCTCGCGGATCATCATCAACTTCAGGCGTAATTTCGTTTACTCTTGGAAGCGGATGAAGAACTATCATCTTTTTCTTTGCACCACGCATTTTTTCTTCATCAAGAATGTAGCTGTCCTTTAAACGGATGTAATCCTGCTCGTTAAAGAATCGCTCCTTCTGAACACGGGTCATATAAAGAATATCAAGCTGGCCGATTACTTCATCAAGGCTCTCAACAATATCATATTTAACACCGGCCGGTTCAAGTACATTTGTAATCAGGTAATCTGGGACAGAAAGCTCTTTAGGGCTGATGAAGATAAACTTGTTACCCTTGTAGCGGCGCAAGGCTTCTGCAAGAGAATGAACTGTACGTCCAAACTTTAAGTCGCCACAGAAACCAACTGTGTGATTTTCAAGGCTTCCCATAAGCTGGCGGATTGTAACAAGGTCGGTAAGTGTTTGTGTTGGATGGTAATGTCCACCGTCACCAGCATTTATAATAGGACAAGAGGAATATTTACTTGCAAGATGAGCGGCACCTTCTTTTGGTGTACGCATTGCAATTACATCGGCATAGCTGGAAACAACCCTTATGGTGTCTGCCAGGGTTTCTCCTTTTACAGATGAAGTGTTATCTGCATCCGAAAAGCCTTCTACCGAACCGCCAAGCCTTAGCATGGCTGCTTCAAAGCTGAGCCTTGTTCTGGTGCTCGGCTCAAAAAAAAGTGTCGCAAGAATTTTCCCGCGACACACATCTTGAAATGATTTTGGATCTACTATTATCTGTTCTGCCAGTGAACAAATTTCATCAATTTCTGAAACTGTTAAATCATCCGGCTGGATTAAATGACGTCCTGCAAGCATTTATAACACTCCATTTTTAGATTTTTTGAATATTAGCATAAATGGAGAAATTAGTTAATATGGTATTATCTTATTCCTATGCTTGTGGAATTAATTTATTCAGCGTATTGTCGTGTTGCCGCCAGTTTTTATCAACCTTAACCTGCAAATCCAAATCAATTTTCTGAATGTAGATTTCGCTAAGCTTTTTGGCTGCGGCAGTCCTAATCTCCTTGATTTTTGAAGCACCTTTGCCAATTACAATACCCTTCTGGCTTTCGCGTTCAACACACAAAAAGGCACGAATCCAGAGTTTTTTACCTTCATTACGGTGTTCAATATCTGCAACCTGTACGTATACCGCATGCGGAATCTCGTCCTTAAGCCTGTTTATAGCCTCGCCACGGATTATTTCACAAACCCTGAAGGTTAAATCCTGGTCGGTATAAGTTTCTTCATCATACATCGGGTCGCCAACTGGAGAAATATCGTACAAGCCTTTAAGAACTTCGTTTATCCCAATATCCTTTTCTGCCGACATTTCGAAGATTCTTTCTGCCGGAATATTTGGAAGCTGTTCTGCAATAAAAGCACGCACAGGCATTGGCTTTGACATTGGAGAATCGCTCTTGTTAATGGCAACTACAGTTTTAGTCTCGTACTTTTTAATAAGCTCTGCTGCATGAAGCTCTTCTTCACCAAGCGGGCGCGTAGAATCAATTATGTATAGAACACAATCAACACCTTCCAGCTGTTCTTCGGTAACAGATTTAAGCCGCAGGTTCAATTTTTTTTCTGAAACGTGGTAGCCCGGAGTGTCTATAAAAATGAGCTGACCAAAAGAAGTATTTACAATACCTTTGATTGCGTTTCTGGTAGTTTGAGGAATTGGAGAAACAATACTTACATCTTCCTGGCAGGCGGTATTTAGAAAAGTTGATTTTCCAGCTGAAGGCCGCCCGATAATTGCGACAAGGGCAGTTTTAAGCGCAGTGTTTTCTGCAGCGTTCACCTGATTGTTCATTGCGCCAGTTTCAGTATTTTTATTTTCCATATCTACTTCTCCTATTTACTCATCAAAATTATACAGCTGCCAGACACAAGCACATAACGTCTCTGCTCTGTAAGTTCTTCCTCTTCACCATCGGCCATAATATCCTCTGGGCTTGCAAAAGATGTATCTGCTACAAGGAACCATTTTTTACCAGCTTGTGGATTCGGAAGGGTTATTGTTAAATCAAAGCGATCCATGTTTGCCGCAATGTAAAAATCCTTGTCGTTAGTTTGAGCTCCTGTCAGCATAAAAGCAAGGAACCTGTCCATTTTTGTCCAGTCAGGAGTTCGTGCATTCATATCGCACCAGATAAT
>JAEETM010000043.1 GCA_016290335.1 Treponema sp.
GCCTACTCCATTGCAAGGTTATAGATAGAACTTTTCTATTTTTTATGATACTATCTCATATCATTTAAAACAATGAGGTTTTTATGAATATAGACATGCTGATTGACGGAATCCTTGATTCTTACGACCGCTACGGACTTATAAACAGGAATCACGCAGAAAACTTTCCAAACAGGCAGAATGTAGTTTCCATTCTTTCGGATATTCAGTCGGTAATATTCCCGGGATTCAGAACCGCCGAAGATATTGATTCTGTTAATATCAGATACATAATCGGACAGAAGGTTAATAATATAATTGCAAACCTTACACGCGAGATTCAAAAAGCCTTAATCTACACAAAATCACAAACCTGCAACGAAAAAGAAGTACAGAACATTGCAGATTCTCATTGCTTTAAACTTGCGGAAAAGACTGCAGTTGCACTTATAGAAGAAATACCAGAAATACGCCGTAAGATTCAGCTCGATACAAATGCAGCATTCAGCGGTGACCCGGCAGCAAAAAGCAATGAGGAAGTTGTACTTTCTTACCCGGGCTTAGAGGCAATTCTTGTATACCGCATAGCACATTTCCTCTATGAAAACGGAGTTCCAATCATTCCGCGCATTATGAGCGAACATGTTCACGGAAAGACAGGAATTGACATTCATCCCGGTGCAACAATCGGCGAATCGTTCTTTATTGACCACGGGACCGGCGTTGTTGTAGGAGAAACCTGTATAATCGGAAACAACGTAAAAATCTACCAGGGAGTTACCCTTGGAGCTTTAAGCGTTAAAAAGAATCTTATGGATAAAAAACGCCATCCAACAATCGAAGATGATGTAACAATCTATGCAAATGCAACAATCCTCGGTGGAGATACCGTGATTGGCAAAGGCTGTACAATCGGTGGTAATACCTGGGTTACTAAGTCGGTAGCTGCGGGGACAGTGGTTACGGTGTGATAATGCATAATTCATAATGCACAATGCATAATTAAGTGCGGAAGGTAGTGGTTAGTAGTCAGTGGATAGGGAATAGTAATTAGAGAATAGAAAATAGTGATTAGGGGATAGAGAATAGAAGTGGGGGGGAAAGTCTCCCCCTCGGGCGCACTGCGTTGCGCCCTACCCCCTCGCCTAGTGGGTTCCACCCCCTAAAACCCCCGGTAACACTTTTGGGTTAAAAAAAACAGGATTCCCAAACAGTAACACTAAAAGGGAATCCTGCCGTCCAACTATGTGGACATCGGAGAGAGTTTATCAGCTTATTTACAAGCTGACTTTAAATTAACATACTCTAAGTTATTTGTCAATATATTTTTTGACATTTTATTAAAAAATTGTTATTTTTTTGAGGGTACAGTAACATGGCAAAGAAAAACGGTTCAACAATATTTAAGTGCTCAGCATGCGGCTATTCACAACCAAGATGGCTCGGCCGCTGTCCTGAATGCGGTGAATGGAACTCCTTTGAAGAAATCATCATAGACAACAGTAAAATTACACCCGCAGGGCGCGGAAATGCAGAATCAGAAAAAGCAAAGCCTGTAGATCTTTCATCTGTAAAAGCACAGGATAATTTACGTATTTCTACCGGTATTCCGGAGTTTGACAGGGTTTTAGGCGGTGGAGCCGTTAAACGTTCTGCAATCCTTCTTGGCGGCGAACCGGGCATTGGAAAATCAACCCTTCTTTTACAGACAGCTTCATCTGCATCAAAAAATCTGGAAACCAATCAGAAAATACTTTACGTCAGCGGTGAAGAATCTTCCGGGCAGATAAAGGAACGCTCAGACCGTCTTGGAATTGACAGCACAAAAATCCAGCTCCTCTGCACTTCCCGCCTGGAAGACACCCTCGACGCCCTGGACTCACTCAATCCAAGTCTGGTAATAATTGATTCAATACAGACAATCTACTCTGCTTCTGCCGGCTTAATACCGGGAACTGTAAACCAGCTTAAATACTGTGCAAACGAGTTTATTTCCTGGGTAAAAGAACGCGATTCAATCCTTATTATGACCGCCCATGTTACAAAAGAAGGCACAATTGCCGGTCCAAAATCACTGGAGCACATGGTAGACACCGTAATTTCCTTTGAACGCAATAATGATGATATCCGCTTTTTGCACGCCCAGAAAAACCGCTTTGGTTCTGTAGACGAAATTGGTATTTTTTCCATGACCGAAAAGGGACTTGAAACAGTTTCGGATCCTTCATCACTTTTTCTTACAAAACGCACAAAGCAGAACGAAAAGCAGCCGGCCGGAGTTGCCTGCACACCAGTTTTTGAAGGAAGCCGCGTGTTTTTAGTAGAGATTCAGGCTCTTACAGTACCGGCAAAGGCTTCTGTATCACGCGTTTACAGTGAAAAAATTGATTCGGGACGTGTTGCAAGGGTTGCAGCCGTACTTGAAAAAAGATGCGGACTGCGCTTTTCCGATCAGGATATTTACGTAAATGTTGCAGGAGGCATAAAGCTTTCTGAAAGCTCAATTGATGCAGCACTTGCAGCAGCCTTGTATTCAGCACGAACAGATTTAGCACTTGAAAGCAATGTTGCCGTTTTTGGAGAATTGAGTCTTGCGGGAGAAATAAGGCCTGTTTCTAAGAGTAAGCAGCGAATCAAAAACTCCGAAAGCCTCGGTTTTACAAGAGTTTTATCTGCTGATGATGAAGGTGTAAGAATAAATACTGTGCAGGAGCTTGTAAAACAGCTTTTTAAGCCTGCACAAAAGTAATTATTTGAACAAAAACTATCTTGCCTTTTTAATAATAGCAGGACCATTCGGCCAGGCATCACCAATATCATACCAGATACAGAGACAGAATTGAGCCACAGTATCTTTACTCATAACGAAAGAAACATTACCTGTAAACGGCTCATTAGATTTTATTGAACGGGTAACAATGTAATCATCAAAATCATCCCAGTTTACGTTCAGTAATTCACGCCAGCCGCCTGCTTCTGCAGAACAGTCAACCGGTCTTACATAAAGATTACGAAGCCTTACGTCAGAATAAGCAGCCCAGGTTATGTTTACAGTATCGCCTTTTCGCGGGAGTTTACCATTAAAGGCAGGAGTCAAATCAACTACAGCCTGATAATTGTCTACCATTGTCATATCCTCTACGCCATTAACTACAGGATAATGTGTAGCAATTTCAATAAACGGCATCCACTGTTCAAGATGAATATTATAAGTATGTGCAGTAGCATCTTCTTCAAGTTCAATAACTTCGTTATTTGTATTTGTGGTAAAGAAATCTTCTTCTTCAGGGGCAGGTTCTTCAAAGGTAAGGACAGCTTTTTTTCCTACTTTCATAAAATCTGCCATTCCGTGATTTATACCGTCGTAGGAAAATACAATGCTTAATCCGCCGGCAGAATCCTTATTTATATTAAAAGCAAGATTCAAGTCAAAATAACTGCCCGGCTGAATATCCATTATTCTGTTATCTTCACTTAAAACCGAACAGTAATTGCCTTCGTAGCTGTTATCTTCAAGGTAAACGGTAAGACATGGAATTGCTATGCTTGATTTAAACCTTCCGCGGACAATCACTTTATCTTCAGTAATGGGTTTATCTTTTTTAAGATAGCTCCACATATCTATTTTGGCTTCGTAGCAGTAATAATAGTCGTTATAATTCAGTGTTATTGATTTTGCCCCTTCATAAGGATTTAAAATATATGTTCTTGGATGTTCAATTTTTTTATTTTTGTCTGCACTGTCTGCAGTGCTTTTTGTTGAAGCACAGCTTACAGTAAGCAGAACCGTAAACAGAATTGAAAATGAAATAAATGGCAGCTTTTTCATAGTATAATAATCATAACACATAAAGTGCATAAAAAAAAGCCCCGAAATATTCGGGGCCTTGTCAAGTGTGCAGTTTTGCTTTATGCAAAACTACCTTTCACTATTATTGAGCAACATCGTCGATAGCAGACTTCTTGAAGATAGAAGGTGCATCTGGTGAGCTGCCTACGTCATACCACATACAGAGGTTAACCTGAGCTACAGGAGCTTCCATTACAGGAAGAGCGAGTTCTACGTGGAATGGAACGCCAGCTTTGATATCTCTTGCGAGAACGTAGTTTGTTTCAAGATTTTCGTTGAAATCTGTGTTGAGTTCTTTCCACCAGTTAGCAGCTGCAGAGCAGTCTACGAGACGGCAGTAAATAACATCTACATCAGCGTTAGCAACAGCAGTCCAAGTAAGAGTTACTGTATCACCTTTGAGTGGAAGATCATCACCGAAAGCTGGTGTGATTTCTGGAGTAGCCTGGTAGTTAGAGATAACAGACATATCCTGAGCACCGTTAATCCATGGATGGTTTGTAGCGATTTCAAGGAATGCTGCATATTTGTCGAGAGCTACTACAACGTTAGGGTTGTGAGGAGCTGCTGGAACTTCGTTGTTTGTATCTGTTGATTCACAAATTCTTTCAAGTTTGAGTACACAAGGTCCACCAGTCTTAACTTCCTGGTCTACGTTGTCATACTGCATACAGAGAGCGAAGTCAGCACCCATTTTTGCTGTCAAAACCCAAGTGATTTCACATTCAAAAGCTTCACCAGCTTTTACATCTTTAGCCATAACACGTGTGTCATTGTTACCGTCATCGAGAGGTGTCCAAGAAGGAGAAGTTGAACATGGATAAGCCAAAAGAAGTGGCAAATCAACGTCAGAAACAGCCTTCATCTTGAATGTAACTGTGTCTCCAGCCTGTGGCTTGTCTTTCTTTACTAATGGAGTAAAGAATGGTGTTACCTGATAGTTAGGACCGTAGCTGTTGAATACTAAGTTAAGAGTGTCACTTCCACCATCGATAACATCGAAAGTGTAGCTACGTGGATGTACTGATACAGGACCAGCATCTTTTTTTCCACCACCAGAAGCACATCCGGTTAATACTAATGCTAATGTCATAAGCATTGTTGCAACGCATAAAATTTTCTTCATTTAATTCCTCCAAATAATTTTAGAAATATTTTTTTGTTGTTGTTTAATTATAAACCACTTTTTTGGATTTTCAATATTTAAAATCAATTTCTTTTAAAAAGATGAGTATTTTTCCTTATAATTTTGTGTTTTTTTACTTTATTTAGACTTTATTTTTATTTTTTGGTATAATTCCACATTAAACACACCACATGAAAGAGGTAAATATTTTATGAAAGTTGAAACAAAATGTCTTCATTCAGGCTATAAACCGGAAAACGGCGGACCAGGTGTAATGCCTATAGTTCAGAGCACCACCTATAGATTCGATTCCTGCGACCATGTTGCAGCACTTTTTGACAAGCCTACAGAGTTTATGTACTCACGATTTGCAAATCCTACCTGCGATTGCGTAGAAAAGAAGATTGCAGACCTTGAAGGCGGTATTGGCTGTATGCTCACTTCCAGCGGACAGGCTGCTTCGTTACTTTCTATACTTAATCTCTGTTCCGCAGGCGACAGCTTTATTGCCAGCTCCAGCATTTACGGCGGAACAATAAACCTTTTTGGTTTTACATTGAAAAAACTTGGCATTGAATGCATTTGGGTAGATGTAAACGCAACTTACGACGAAATCTGCAAAGCCTTTAAGCCAAATACAAAATGTGTTTTCGGCGAAACAATTGCTAACCCTGCCCTTACCGTTTTTGATTTTGAAGTTTGGGCAAAAGCCGCTCACGCAAACAATGTTCCTCTTATCGTAGACAATACCTTTGCCACTCCTGTTTTGTGCCGACCTTTTGAATGGGGTGCCGACATAGTTGTTCATTCAACCACAAAGTATATGGACGGACATGCAGTTCAGGGGGGTGGCGCAATTGTAGATTCAGGCAACTTTGACTGGGAAAAAGCTTATAAGGCAACAGGAAAGTTTGCAGACATGATTGAACCTGACGAAAGCTACCATGGTCTCCGTTATGTAGGAGATTTTGGCAAGGCTGCATACATTGTAAAGGCAAGAACCCAGCTTATGAGAGACTTCGGCTGTTATCCTGCAGCACAGAGTGCCTTCTACCTTAATTTAGGCCTTGAAACTCTTCCAATCCGAATGGAACGCTACTGCCAGAATGCACTTAAGGTTGCAGAGTTCTTTAAAACTTCAGATAAAATTGCAAGCGTAAGCTACCCTGGACTTCCCGGCGACAAATATTACGAAAGAGCAAAAAAATATCTTCCAAACGGCACATGTGGTGTAATTTCCATCAGTATAAAAGGTGGCCGTTCAGCTGCCGTTCGCTTTATGGATGCCCTTAAGCTTGCCTGCGATGAAGTTCACGTTGCCGATATCCGCACCTGTGTTCTCCACCCTGCCAGCGCCACCCACCGCCAGCTCACCGACGAACAGTTAGTTGCAGCCGGAATTGATGGCGGAATGGTAAGATTCAGCTGCGGTCTGGAAAATATTGATGATATCATCGCCGACATAAAACTTGGATTAGCCGCAATATAAAAGTAACTGAATAAGTGAAAAAAATAAAATATTTTTAATTTTTTTTCGCGCATTAACAAATTTTATGTTATACTAATAGAACAAACGTGATTGAGTTTCATAATCCCAAGATTGTGAAACTCGCTCTATTTTAAAATGTGCATTAGGAGTACTTGTGAATAAACACGATTTCCCCCAAATCCACTTTTACGATCAAGATTTTGTGGATATTTATAATAAAACGTGGTCGTGGGTTTCTTCCTTCTGGTTGAACCCAAAGACAGGTGAACAGGACACTGAAGGTCTCTTTATCTATCCTGAAAACGATAAGAGAATTATTAATCAATTTGAATCAATTTTCTCATCCTTCTTCCTTGTTTATTCAAACCGAAACTTTGATGTTTGCAAGAATATCGATTATTTTTATGCCCACCAGGAAGAAAACGGTGCAATCCGCTGTAAATATGATGTAACAACCGATCAGCCGGTAATAGATAAAGCAAACCCGGACGGCCTCGGCCTTCCACTTTTTGCCTGGGCAGAGTTCAATCTTTATCATAAATCAGCAAATAAACGACGAATTAAAGAAATTATCCCGTATCTTCAGAAATACATGACATGGCTCGACACCTCCTTCAAACAGGAAAACGGTTTGTATGCAGTTCCTGCCGCCGTAAGCACAATGGTCAACTCTCCGCGCGAAAAGGTTGTATATCCTGTAGATTTCAACGCCTGCATGGCAATAAACGCTTCGTATATGTCAGCTTTGGGCGATATTCTTAATGATAAGGATTTGAGCTTCCAGTACAAGCGAATGTATTTTTCTATTAAAACAAGAATCAATTCCCTTATGTGGGATAATGATACAGGCTTCTACTACGATTTGGACGCAAACCAGAACAGGCTCCCTGTAAAAACAATTGCCGCTTACTGGACAATGCTTGCCGAAATCCCTAACGCAGACAAAGCAGACTGCCTTGTAGCACACCTGAACGACCCTAAATCCTTTGGTACAGAACATCCTTTCCCATGCCTCAGCGCAGATAACCCTAAGTTCAGCGAAGACGGTAACGGTTATTGTGGAAGCGTAATTCCAGCCTTTAACTTTATGGTAATAAAGGGCCTTGAAAAATACGCTCAGTACGAGCTTGCCCGCGAATGTGCAATCCGCCACCTTTATTACGTACTCGAAGCCCTTATGCCTAACGAAAACAAAGACCCTGGCGACCTTTGGGAAGCTTATCTGCCAAACAAGGAAGGCCACGCAAAGACAATGAAGCTGCCTGGCAAGCAGGAGTTCCCGCGAAAACGCTATTTAATAACTGCGGCACTTTCTACAATCGCCTTGATGATAGAAAACGTAATCGGGCTTTCAATCAGCCTTCCTAGAAAAACAGTTGACTGGATAATTCCAAACCTTGAGATAATGGGAATTGAAAATCTTTCGCTCAAGCGGAACCTTATCACCATTCTCAGCAACAAGAGCAACCGTGGATGGGAAATCCAGATGGAAAGCGAAAAGCTGTATTACTTTACAATCAATATCCTTGACCAGAAGAAAAAGACCTTGCCAATACCTTCTGGAAAATGCTCAATGCTGATAGACAAACTATAACGAACCGGAGACTGCAAATGACAACCCATGAATCAGTCATTGAAATCGGTTCTACAGGGGTTCGTCTTCTTGTAGCCGAGTTCACAGATGACCGAAAACAGAATATTCTTGACCGTTCCGACATGCCCCTTGCAATCGGGCGTGATGTTTTTACAAACGGAGTTATAAGTCAGGAATTACAAAACCAGCTGATTCAGATTCTCAAACGCTATAAGGAACAGCTTGCCGGCTGGGGAATTGAACCTTCGCAGACACCGTGCTATGCCCTGAGTGCCTTCCGCGATGCCAAGAACTGCGACCCTGTAATGGACCGAATCTTTACACAGACAGGCTTCAGCGTTCATCTTGTAGACGGAATTGAAGAAAACAAGCTTATGTATCTGGCGGTTTCTGAATGTATTAAGGACCAGCCTGTTGATTTTAAGACGGATGATACTGTAATTCTAGTTGTAGGCGGAAGCTCTACAGAAATGATGATGATTTCCAACGGTAAGATGGCGGGTGTGCACTCGCTCCGTCTGGGTACTGTACGAATAGAACAGCAGATGAAAAACCGCACAAGCTCCTACGATGACATTCAGCGTTTTATTCAGGAATCAATAAACAACACAAAGGGTTCTCTTGAAAGCGAGCTTGACCTTTCTGATGTTAAACAGTTTATAGCCGTAGGACCAGATGTAACTCTTGCTGCCCTGCTCATAGGTCATCCTATTTCTACCTTCCTGTGGGAAATTAATAAAGAAGATTTTTCTGAGTTTGTTAAGGATATTCAGTCTTATTCTGTAGATGAATGTGTTGCCCGCTTTAAGATTCCATACAGTGAGGCAGAAACGCTTCAGGTAAGTCTTTTGATTTACAACATGTTCATCCATCTTACAAAAACAAAGACAATTTTTGTACCTGAAACAAATATCCGTAACGGTATCCTGCTGAGTCAGGTTTCTACAAAAAATGAAGAGCTGCAGAACGAGTTCAATATGCAGATTATTGCTTCTGCAAAAAACCTTCTGCGCAAATATCACGGAGACGAAAATCACGCCGAATGTGTACGCATGATTGCAGCAAAGATTTACGATTCGCTTAAGGCAGAAATTGCACTTGATGATTATGCCCGCACCCTTCTGGAAACCGCCGCCATTCTTCACGACATCGGTTCCTTTATCCGTTTTGACAACCACAACCTGCACAGCTGCTACATCATCAAAAACTCAGAGATTTTCGGACTTTCGCGCAAGGATAACAACATAGTTTCGCTGATTGCAAAATATCATAAGGGAACTTCAATTCCACAAGATGAGGAAAGCTTTACAATGCTGCCACGCTCCGACCGCATGACAATCTTAAAGCTTACGGCAATCTTAAGAATTGCAGATGCAATGGACCGCGGACACATTCAGCAGTTCTCCGATTTTTCTATTGAAGTCCGCCAGAATACTATGTACATAAAGACAATAAACACAAAAAACACAGTGCTTGAAAAAATCGCCATGTCGGAAAAATCCGGTATGTTTGAAAGCGTATTCGGTTATAAGGTGATTTTGCTGTAATTCAGGAGTTTTTTATGGAAAATAGATTTTTTAACAGGGAATTATCCTGGCTTGAGTTTAATGCCAGGGTACTTCATCTTGGTTTGCGTAAAGACATTCCTCTTATGGAAAGGCTTCAATTCCTTTCAATCGTAACCTCAAACTTTGATGAGTTTTTTCAGGTTCGTGTTGCCGCTACAAAAAGAATGCTCGATTCCGAACCGGATAAAGCAGATGCTTCCGGCCTTACCCCGCAGATGCTTTTAAACGGTATTTCTGCCCGCGCCCATCAAATCATAAGGGAACAGCAGAATTGTCTTATGAATGATGTTCTGCCAGCTCTTGCAGATAAAGGCTTTGTCTATATAAAACCGCAGGATTATACTCCACAGCAGACAGAATATATTCAGAATCTTTTTCACACCGAAATCTATCCGCTTTTAACACCTTTGCGCACCGATACAGCAACTTTTCCGCATATAAAAAACCTTGCAGTTTATGTTGCTTTCCTTTTAAAACCAATTTCGGGAATAAAAACAACTTCTGAAGAATTACAGGGTGATAATGATAAGCCGCGTGTTGCTCTTGTAGAGATTCCTTCTGTTTTGCAGCCGGTTTACTGGTTACCGGCTACCTCCAAAAAAGACAAAGAGTTTGCCCTTATTGACGATATAATCACTTTATTCGGTACCCAGCTTTTCCCGGGATTTACTGCCGAAGAAGAAATGATTTTTAAGGTTGCCCGCGATGCAGATTTTGCTGTTGATGAAGATTCCGGCACAAACTTTATTCACGCCATGGAAGATGTTTTGATTCAGCGAAAATCTTCGTTCCCGGTACAGATGACGTGTAATACAACAAGCCCGAAAATAATGAGCTTTCTGATGGAAAAGCTGGAGCTTAAACCGGAGGATGTTTACAAGGTAGAAGGAATTGTAGACCCGTGTGGTCTTATGGTTCTCCGCGATGCAGATGAAGACGGAAAGTTAAGCTTTGAAAGATGGCAGCACTTTTATCCTCACGATTTACCCGAAGATGAGCCTTACTGGGACACACTCAAGCTCCACGACAAGCTTCTTCACGTTCCGTATGAAAGCTACGAACCGGTTGTAAAATTCCTTTCAGATGCAGCAGATGATCCTGATGTTCTTGCAATAAAAATGACACTTTACCGCACAGGCCGAAACTCTCCTATAATTGCAGCCCTTGAACGGGCAGCACAGCAGGGCAAGCAGGTGATTGTTCTTGTAGAGCTTAAAGCCCGCTTTGATGAAGAGAGAAACATAGCGTGGGCAAACGAGCTTGAACAGGCAGGCGTTACTGTAATTTATGGTCTGGTAAACCTTAAGGTTCATGCAAAAATCCTTATGGTAATCAGGCGCGAAAGCGATACAATCAGGCGTTACGTTCACCTGGCCACCGGTAACTACAATACAAAAACTGCAAAGCTCTATTCCGACCTTTCTTTGTTTACTGCAAACCCGGAAATTGCTAACGATGCAACAAGCTTCTTTAATCTTGTAACTGGTTATTCTACTTTGCAGAAAATGGATTATTTGGGAATGGCACCGGTTACTATAAAATCGCGCATTCTTAATATGATTCAGCGAGAAATTGACCGCAGTACACCGGAAAATCCAGGTTTGATTATTGCCAAGATGAACTCACTTACTCATGAAGAAGTAATTGCGGCTTTGTACAAGGCAAGTCAGGCGGGAGTAAAAGTGATGCTGAATATCCGCGGAATCTGTATGCTTGTACCGGGCGTTAAAGGACTAAGCGAAAACATAAAGGTTATTTCCATTGTTGACCGCTACCTCGAGCACTCGCGCATTTTCTATTTCCAGAATGGTGGAGCCCCGGAGCTTTACTGTTCAAGTGCCGACTGGATGAGCCGCAACCTTGACCGTCGAATTGAACTTATGTTCCCTATTCTGGACAAAGCTGTTTTTGCCGATGTAAAATCGATTCTGGACACTTATTTTGAAGACAATACAAATGCAATGGAGCTTAAGTCTAACGGCGAATGGCAGCCTGTAAATGCTTCTAAAAAAGGAGTAGCTTCTGGCCGCAAGCATAAAACTGAACAGTTCCAGGCCCAGGAGCAGCTTTACTTAAAATACAAAAAGCTTGAGGAATCCAAACCAAAAAGCACTGAAAAGCAGTTTGAGGTTAGACGCAAATAGATTTCCGGGACAAGCCCGAAAATGACAGGGAGCAAACACCAGATGATTCACGAAAAATATTTTGAGATGAAAAAAGAGCAGGAAAAACTGCTTTCACGCAAAAACGAAATCGACACAAGTTTCTACAACGGCATTTACGACCGTTATAAATATCCAATCCTTACAAGAGAAAGCATTCCTCTTGAATGGAAATACGATTTGTGCAAAGAAACAAATCCATTTTTTATGGAACGGCTTGGCGTAAACTGCGTATTCAACTCCGGGGCAATTTACCTGAACGGAAAATACTGTCTTGTTTGCCGTGTTGAAGGAAACGACAGAAAATCATTTTTTGCAGTTGCAGAAAGCCCGAACGGCATAGATAACTTCCGTTTCCGCAACTACCCTATTCAGCTGCCGGATACCTGCCCCGAAGAAACAAACGTTTACGATATGCGCCTTACGCAGCACGAAGACGGCTGGATTTATGGAGTTTTCTGCTCTGAATCAAAGGATAAAGAAAACCCTGATTTAAGTGCCGCTGTAGCCGCTGCTGGAATTGTACGCACAAAGGATCTTGAGCATTGGGAACGGCTGCCGAATCTTATAACAAAAAAATCGCCGCAACAGAGAAATGTATGCCTTCATCCTGAGTTTGTAAACGGAAAATATGCTTTTTACACACGACCAATGGACGGCTTTATAGAAACAGGCAGCGGTGGCGGAATTGGCTTTGGTCTCTGCGATGATATTACAAACGCTGTTATTGATGACGAAAAAATAATTTCAAGAAGGATTTACCACACAATCACGGAAGCAAAAAACGGTGCGGGTGCAACTCCAATTAAAACCGGCCGCGGCTGGATTCATATTTCACACGGAGTCCGCAATACGGCAGCCGGCTTACGCTATGTGCTTTATGTTTATGCAACTTCTCTTGAAGATCCTTCTAAAGTAATTGCTGAACCGGGCGGAGTTTTCTTAGTACCGCTTGGAAGTGAACGAACCGGTGATGTAAGTAATGTTGTATTTACAAACGGTGCAATTGAACACGAAGGAAAAATCTTTATTTATTATGCTTCCAGCGACACAAGAATGCATGTTGCCACAACTACTGTAGAAAAACTGCTTGATTACGTTTTCAACACACCACGCGATGCACTGCGCAGCCCGGATTGTGTAAAACAGCGCTGCGAATTGATTTCAAAGAATCTTGAGATTTTGGAAAAGTAAGATTGTCGCATCAAGTGCGACAATGACAGCTAGAGTTTTAAACGCCTTACGTGGGTCATACGGCTTACAACAAGATTTTCAACATTATGCTCCGGGAGCAGTTCGATTTTTACAATTGAGTCGGCATACTGCTTTATAAGGCTTAAAGGCTTTCCTACAACCGTAAAATACTCATTCGGCTTGTTGTATTGTGGCAGCGTAATTTCCATAATATCTTCTGCCTTTATGGCCGCTTCAAACAGATGAACCTTTCCAAGATAATCCATTCCATCTGCTTCAAGTATTTCTGTTTTAACACTCGCTGCAGCAAGCTGTTCTTTTGTAAGAATGACTCTCTGGCATATTTTATTTTTAAGCGTTTCCTTCTGGTTTGGCGAAAGCTCCAGTTTTTCAAGCTCAGATTTAAGATTGCTAAGAATGTCCCCGGCTGCAGAAAAATCAATTTTCTGTTCGCCAGTCGGTTTTTCATCATCCTCCTGACTGAGAGATAATTTTCTGCCGTTCATCAGCATAGGAAAATCAACACGCTCACCAGGGAGGGCCGGATTATTTATGCGTCCCATAAAATCAAGACCGCTTTCGGTTATAAAGCCCTGAATGTCAGAATCAACCGGAACATTGAGCATGTAAATGCCGTCTGCAAGCTTTTCCTTTATGTATTTTTTGATTTTAGGGTTATTTTCTACAAACGTAACATTGTTCTGGGCAACCTTTAAAACATAACCATGATAAAGGATTGCAGAGGTATACGTTGCATACCAGTCGTCAATTGTCATTCTGAGGTTTTGAGGAAGCTCATAATTTGTGTATCTGCTGAGTTCTTCAAAAATTGACTGCGGATTCCAGCCCTTATCAAACGCATATGAAATTGACTGCCGTGTAATTTCATACTCAGTTACAACCGCACAGTTTTTAATTGCAAGAAACTCAGAAAGAGGAACAAGCTTTTTTAAGGATAAACCGGGCATCATTGTAACGGCAAAGGTAGGTTCAACATTCAAAACCTTCGGACCTTTTTCAACATCATCGGCAGAATCATACATACTGCGTTCGGTCATCATTGTGCCGGGAACAAAAATCTCTTCGCCTTCTTCGGAAAGACCAAGCTTATGCAAAAGTCCAAACTCAATTGCAGAATCAACCATCTGGTCAATAAGAGAACCTGCCTGCCCTTCCGAAAGCACGCTCTGTTCCATTTTTGCCGATTCCAGAATCCTGCTGAAGCGCGACTTTGGTGCTGCAGTTCCACGCCCCGTAGCTCTTGCTCCAATAATAAAGGCAAGTCTTATAAGAGTCTGGCGCGTATATCCTGTTTCCGGAATGGAAGAAATGCAGTCTAAAAGCAGCTGAGTTTCTTTTTTTAAGCCTTCACGACTGAACCTTGAACACGAGGCGGCACATAAAAGTGCGTACTGCTGCTTTTCTTCAAGATTTACAAAAAAATCAAGCTTTTTCTTGTCGACTGCGTATTTTTTATCATCATCCTCAAAAACAAGACCAAGATTTACAAACGCCGAAAGAAGCAGCTGAATGCATTTAAGCTTGCCGGGAAAGATTTTTTCAATTCTGGCTGAATCATTTTTTCTGATTGAACCGTCCGCCTTGCAGGAACAGCCGTTCATATTCAAAAAAGAAATGAAAGCTGAAAGAAAGCCAGGTGAAAGGTAGAAAACATCGTCCATAGAATAAGACATTGCTGAAGATTCAGAAAGGATGTTTTCCAGGCGGATAAAGGGTTCAAGCCTGTCGGAAACAAGAGGATTTATTTTAAGATAACGTTTATCTGTATATCTGTCTTTTTCGGTGTAAACAAGCAGGCGAAGCGTAAGGTTTGAAAGCTCTGAATAAATGTCGCCAAGGGAATACTCGGTTGAAAAAAAGTCTACAAGGAGATTTCTATCGGCATTTGGGATATAATAAATTGCGGTAAGAACCTTGATGTCAAACTCATCGAGCAGCGAAATCATTGTGTTAAGATTTTTTTCGTTGCGGATAAAGCCTGCAAGCTGTTCTATGAGGCGCTGCTTGTTGTAAGGGGTACGGATTTCACCCAGATAGAGCCGCAGTATTTCAAAAAGCTTTTCATCGGGTAAGGCAGAAATATTTTCCTGCCATTGGGTAAAATCATTATATCTCTCCATAATCTTCCTCAAGGCTTTCCAAACCTGTATAGCGGACAATTCTGTAGGCGTATCCCTGCTCTGCCAGAAACTTCTGGCGGTTAGAACCAAACTCTTCTTCAACTGTATTGCGCGTAATCAGCGTAAAGAACCGTGATTTTCTTTCTTTTGGTCTGAGTATTCGTCCCAGTCGCTGTGCTTCTTCCTGACGGCTGCCAAAGGTTCCGCTCACCTGAATTGCAAGGGAAGCATCCGGTAAATCAATTGCAAAATTGGCAACCTTTGAAACTACAAGCACTTTTATCTTACCGGCACGGAAATCGGCGTAGATTTTGTCGCGTTCAGAAACCGGTGTTTTTCCTGTGATGATTGGGGCTTTGAGTTCGTTTGCAATAATATCAAGCTGTGAAAGATACTGACCGATTACAAGAATCTTATCTTCAGCATATTTTTGAACAATCTGTTTAACTATTGGCAGCTTGTCCGGGTTTTCACTGGCGATTCTGTGTTTTTCGCGAGCAGTTGCAACTGCATAATCAATTTCTATTGCTTCGGGCAGGTCTACGCGCACTTCAATACATTCGGCGGTTGCAATCCAGTGGTCACGCTCAAGTTCTTTCCACGGAACATCGTAACGCTTTGGACCAACAAGGCTGAAAACATAACCTTCGCAGCCGTCTTCGCGCACAAGGGTTGCTGTAAGACCAACGCGGCGCACTGCCTGAAGTTCTGCAACTACACGGAAAACAGGTGCCGGCAGCATGTGAACTTCATCGTAAATTATAAGGCCCCACGGACGTTCGTGAAAAATTGAAAAATGAGGATACGGACCTTCTTTATCAGGGCGCCACGTAAGCACCTGATACGTTGCAACCGTAACCTGTTTTATTGTTTTTGATTCTCCTGTGTATTCTGCAATCTGGTCCTTTGTTAGGGTTGTTTTATCTAAAAGCTCGTCTATCCACTGGTGTACGGCAGAAATGTTTGTGGTGATGATGAGGGTGGAGGTTTTGAGCATATCCATAATTGTCATACCGACAATTGTTTTACCCGCACCACACGGAAGAACGATTGTACCAAAACCGGTACCGGGGCCTTTGTCGCCAACGAGTGCCTTTGCAGATGCTGTCTGATACTCACGGATTACAAGCGGACTGCCGTTCAGCGTTGACTGGCGGAGGCTTACATCCAGGGGTTCTCCATCAGCAAGTACTACCTCATCTTTTACCGGCCACCCAACCTGCAAAAGCATCTGCTTAATTGTTCCGCGGTCGGTGAGCTTTAAGATAAAGTTGTAGCCGCTTGTAGAAGCTTTGTCTTTGCTGGTGGAATCAACTTCATCGCACACGGTAAGATATTTTTTAAGGTTTTTGTTTGCCGCAATTTCTTTGTAAACCGGATATGTTTCTGCAACAAGATAAAGATATTTTTCTCCTTCACTTTCCGGTCCGGGAATAAGCTTGAGCTTTCCAAAACGCCCCGCAGTTTCGTGAATCCACATCATTATGGACTGGGGAACATCATAGCGCGCATATTTTTTAAGTACATCTACAGCATCTTCGGCACTAAAGCCTGCACTCGTGGCATTCCACAGGGAAAGAGGAGTTAATCTATATGTATGCAGATGTTCAGGCGACTTTTCCAGCTCTGCAAACGGAATCAGCGCATTCCTGCACTCTTCTGCAAGCGGCGCATGCACGTCCAGCAACAGAGTCCTGTCTCCCTGAACAATCAATGGATTTTCGTAATTCATCGTAAAGGATTATTATAGCGATTTTTTTTGGAATGAACAATTAAAAAGAGATTTTTTTGCAAATAGATTTACAAATTAACCGAAGCGTAATCTACTTTAAGTTCTGTGCCTTTGGGGCATTCAAAGCGGATGAAGATGGATTTGATTCGCTGGGGTTTGGAGTTTTTGCGGAAGTCAAAGGTTTGGGTAAGGGATTGGGCGGTGCCTTTCATCTGGTCGGTCTGGTAGACGCCGGAGCTGGCACTTGTTTCGCCGCGGATAGAATAGTTTACGGGATTGTTGCTCGTGAACTTTAAGTAGAAATCTTCGACATTGCGGTATTCGGAGCGGGTTTCGGTGCCTTCTTCATCCTCGTTGCAAGTAAAAAGATAGAGCTTTAAGTAAATAACACCAGCGTCGGAAAAGGAGAAGGAGGCGCATTCATCATCCTGACTACAAAGCTTTTCCATAGATGTAATGCTTGCATTATGTACCGCACATTTGTAGGTTATGATTTTTGAATACTGCTCCAGGTATTCGCTCTGGTAATAGGTGTGAATGTTGCATGAAGAGATGAAGAAAAGAATTAGCAATAAGGAGAAAAGCCCTGTTGTTCTGATTTTTTGTTTCCTCATCCCTTCGATGTCCCTGCGAAAATTAGTGATGGAAAAGTCGAATGCCGTTGAAGCACATTACCATGTTGTAACCGTCTGCGGCTTCAATTACTAAATCATCACGAACGCTTCCGCCCGGCTGAACTACGCATTTTACGCCAGATTTATGAGCACGGTCGATGTTGTCGCCAAATGGGAAGAAAGCATCGGAACCGAGTGCAACATCCTTGTTCTGAGCAATCCAGGCTGCTTTTTCTTCGCGGGTGAAAACTTCCGGTTTTACCTTAAAGATATTCTGCCACTTTCCTTCTGCAAGAACATCCATATACTCTTCGCCAATATAAACATCAATTGCATTATCGCGGTCGGCACGCTTGATTCCATCAACAAACTGCAAGCCCAAAACCTTTGGACTCTGACGCAGCCACCAGTTATCGGCCTTCTGACCGGCAAGGCGTGTACAGTGAACGCGGCTCTGCTGTCCGGCACCAATACCGATTGCCTGTCCGTCCTTTACAAAGCAAACTGAGTTTGACTGTGTGTATTTAAGAACAATAAGGGAAATTACAAGATTGCGTTTGTCTTCTTCTGTCAAGGCTTTGTTTTTTGTTACGATGTTTTCAAGGCAGGTATTGTCAATTTTGAGGAAGTTGTGTCCCTGTTCAAAAGTTACGCCGAAAACCTGTTTCTTTTCTGTGGCAGCCGGAACATAATTCGGGTCAATCTGAATAACACAGTAGTTGCCGTTTTTCTTTGCCTTGAGGATATTGAGGGCAGCTTCTGAATAAGCAGGAGCAATAATTCCGTCAGAAACTTCCTTTTTGATTAAAAGTGCAGTTGCTTCATCACATTCATCAGAAAGAGAAATAAAATCGCCAAAGCTGCTCATTCGGTCTGCACCACGGGCACGGGCATAGGCACATGCAAGCGGAGTAAGTTCAACATCACCGGTAAAATAAATTGATTTGAGTGTGTCTGAAAGCGGAATGCCAACTGCGGCACCTGCTGGAGAAACGTGCTTAAAGCTTGTTGCTGCCGGGAGTCCTGTTGCTTCCTTAAGTTCTTTTACAAGCTGCCAGCCGTTGAGGGCATCGAGCAGGTTGATATATCCCGGTCTTCCGTTCAAAACAGTAATTGGAAGATCGCCATTTTCCATAAAAACCTTTGCAGGCTTCTGATTCGGATTACATCCATATTTCAATTCAAGTTCTTTCATAGCGCATAGATTAGTGGAAAATCGTGATTTTTTCAATTAGGGAGATTTTAGGGGATATTGATAAAGTGTTCCTGGATTCTCATCATATTCTTCTTGAGGAATGTCTATGCCGGTTAATTTGCTCAACATATCCAAGGTATCCGTCATAGAACAATTTTCATTTTCTTCCTGCTGCAAGAATTGTTCAATCTCACTATGTTTTTTTATTGCTAAATCAAGTTCAGGTGAAGTTCCCTTTTGATATACTCCTGCTTTAATCCAAGAAACAGCAATTTCATAATCTTTGATAAGCTTACGAACAAGATATTGAGCCTTATGGGTCTGCTTTCCAGTTACCATTTTTGAAATACGATTTTTAGATGCCAGAATATCTATCGTAGGAAAATGATAAGCCATTGCTAGTTTCCTACTTAAACCAATATAACCATCAAGACAAGCCTGCATTTTATCTGTAATCGGATTGGGTATATAATCGCTTTCATAAAGGGCTAAATAAAAAGCTGTAATTGTACCTTTGTCGTTTGTCCCGGAACGAAAAATAAGATTTGGAATCATCTCAAATATACTTAGCGGATATCCATTCTGTGCAAGTGGTTCTCCTTTAGCAAGTGCAATCTCTCTCTGTGTAAAAGCAAATCGGCTAACAGATTTCATTATGAGAGCGACATCCTTCCCTTTATCACGAAAATATTCTGCTATCGAAGTACAAACATAAGCTGCCCTTATACGTGAAGCAGCAGGTTGATCATTCGAGGCAACAACAATAACCGAACGCCTTAAGGCCTCTTCTCCAAGATTGCGTTTTATAAAATCCTGCACCTCACGAAGACGTTCACAAATAAATCCGATTACATTTATATCTGCATTATTATTACGAGCAATCATACCAAGTAATATAGATTTACCAGTTCCAGGCCCTGAATAAATTCCCATTCGCTGCCCTTTCCCCATAGTAAGCAAAGAATCTATTGCTCGAACACCAGTCTGGAAACGACGATTTATCGGAGGTCTTGTCGAACCATCAGGAGGAACTATTTCTAATGGATAATATTCTTCTGGAAAAATTTCAGGACCATCATCACAGGGTTTTCCCTCTGCATCAATCACGCGTCCCAGTAATGACATTCCAACCGGAACCCAGAGATTCATATCTTTTTGTTTCATTTAATGACTTCTCCTAAAGTTTGATAAGACAATTATTGCACTACGGACAATCATGTAATGATAGCCACATTTTTTTACGAGATTTTTTATCCTATCACACTATGATAGTCTGCCGGTCGTATATTAATCATATAAATACGAAGGAGGCTATGCTTATGAAAAGAGAAGTTTCTGTTGAAGCCAGGAAGGCTCAGTTTATGGTCGAACAGACAATGTGTGATATTACCAGAGCAACCCGCAAAGTTCTGATGGATTATGTCAGCAGGATGTATGTTGTAAGTTTTGCAAAAGCAATCGCTTATCTCGGACTTGAATCCGAAGATGCTCTAGACCTTCTGAATCACATGGATACCGAGACCCGTCGCCAGGTTGAGGTCTTTGCTAAAGGTTATCAAAAATCCGATGCCCAGGTCATTTCAGAAGTTGAGCATATCGTCACAGCTTCCGGTATGGATTTTACTGATGATTATAAAATCATCAAAGAAAACATTACGCTTTCCGGCAAAGTCTTTGCCGAAGAAGCC
Source organism: Treponema sp. (assembly GCA_016290335.1). The sequence goes on from JAEETM010000043.1 coordinate 20,333, forward strand.
ATTCATGACTTCCAGAAAGAAACTCCAATCTTCAAGAAAAAATATAAAAGACTGCCTCTTTTGCTTCGAAGATTTCCAGTACCTCGATGACAGAGCCATTCAAAAGGTCTTACGTGATATTGACCAGCAAACATTGGCCAAAGCTCTCAGGGGAGCGTCCTCTGAAGTACAAGAAAAAATCTTCAGAAACATGTCTAAACGTGAAGCAAGCATACCCAAGGAAGACATGGAATAGATGGGTCCAATACATGTACAAGATGTAGATGCAGCACAGACAACTCTCGTTCAAATCGTTTTCCAACTTTCTGATAAAGGAGATATTGTTCTTACCTTGAAAGAAGATATTAATAGTCTGTATGTCTAATTAATTTTTTTTAAGACAAAACAAAATCGCAATTTTGTTTTGTCTTAACATTTTGTATTATTTACAATTACAAAAAAGTTAGTGTACCAGGTTTAAACATCAAATTGTAAGTTCCCAATTTTCCATCATGTGTCTTTAACACTTTCATCTTCCAATTACATTGCCCTATATCGCTTGTTTTCTGGAATTTATCGAAAAATAAAATGTTATCTGAATTATTCACAATTCCTTCATCTATCCACAACATATATGAAGAAACAATAATCGAAATATTTAACTCTTTTGCAAGTTGTTTTAGCTTTATAATTATAAAAGTTTCCTCTTCATCTTTTGATAACTTAGTATCTGTTTTAAACCGCGGAAGACGTTCCAGATAAAAAATTTTTATACCTTTCTTTATATAAGATTTGTAAATAACCTTAATTAGGTTTTCGAAATAAGGCATCTGCCTAATAACTAGAGGTAAATCGTAAACTTGTTTTGTAATAGTCTTTACAAGAGTGGCTTCTCCTTTATCAAATTTACCATCATAGATTTTCATCTCGGGAATACCCGTAATGGATGCTATAAAACTGCAATAAATAGTTCGAGGTTGATAATAAGAAGTAAATAAAATACCAGTCATTCCTGTTCCACAAGTAATCATTTTAGCAACTGTAAACAAAAAATATGGCCCTTCAGAAAAAAAATGAAATGATGAACCCCAAATAAGCGTTAAATCACCTGGGTAAAAACCCCCGATTATACTGTCTAATTCTTCACAATACGTTTTAATTGGATACAGCTCCTGCATAAAAAACCTCCGCTAATAATTCAAGTATAAGCGGAGGTGAATATCATGGTGAGATAGTCCAAAATCTTATTGTTTCATTTTCTCAATTACATATTTTCCGTCTTTATAATCCCAAACAAAGATTTCTATAGAGCAATCAAGAGAATTTATAAGAGGCTCTACAAATTCCAATTGAGACTCAAAGCCATCATTTTTATAAACAAGTGGCGCTATCACAAATTCACAAAACTCTTTCTTGCTAAGAGGAATGTTAAAGTCATCACAAAGTTTATCTTTATTAATTATTTTAGAATAAGTATAAGCTTCCAGAATACATCGTAACAAAGTCTCTTTAGAACAATCTCTTTTTAATTCTAGAAAATAAACAATCTTAAGTCCTAGTTTTGATCCATCTTTTACACTCAGTAAATCAATTTTTCCAAGCCCTTTATCATCTTTTTTATTCTTCAATGGAATTTGATAATCAAGGATTTTACCAAACTCAGCAGGGACATCCTTATACTGACAATACATTGCATGTGCAATTTTTTCTTCTCGTCGCTCACCTCTTGGTCGTTTATCAAAATCAAAATCTGATTTACCATTATGACTAGCTGTCTTATATGATGTTTTTCGAGTGACAACAACTTTACTCAATTGTTTTTCAAACTCTGCTATATGTTCAACTAAATAATCTACAATAACTTTAGTATAATTTTCTTTAGTATCACTTGTAATTCCAACATAATTGATGCAGCCATCTTTATATAAGTTCTTGCAATCCTTGTCTTGGAAGTACTGAGATAATTTTTCTATTACCTTTGATTTCTTATACTGCTTACTCATGTTTATCTCCCATTTTATTCTCTAATATTTTAACAATTTTCTTTGAACGTTGTTCGATAAGCGTAGTAGCCTTATCTACATAATCAAATGCAAATTCTTTATAGAACTTAATATTCCCTTTATACTTATAATGTCCATAATAATAATTTTGTTCATGCCTAAAAAGTTTTGAAGAATAACCATCTAAATAAAAAACTTTGTAAAACTTCTCTATATTTCCTTTACAATAGTCAAAGAAGAATTCTTTGTTTACACCAGCATGCAGCAATTTCTTCAAAAAATATTCGTCTTCAAATTCTTCTCTTGATTCTAAACATTTTTCAAGTTTTCCCAGGTATACATCAAAATAATCTTTCCAATTACTTTTTGTACCTCGATATGTATTTATCGAAAATTTCTTAATTTTATTTGTATGAGAATTATCATAAATCAATAATTCATTCGGAGAGACATAAAAATTTCCAATAGTTTGATACTTTAAAAAGAATTCATTTCTTGTCTGCTTTTCTGTTTCTGTAAACTGAAATTTATTTTCAATTATGATTTCATAATTTTGCCTTAGAGAAAACCGATTCCCAAATAAAGTTCTAAAAGAATTTATAGTGTCCCCAGTATATTTTTCTCCCAATATAAAGTCAGGTATATGTTCATCATATATCAACTTTGCTATAGCATAAGCTAATCGGGTACGATCTCCATCAAAAAATCGTAATGTGTTTGGAGTACAAGTTCCATCATAATTTGGATTACCAGCTATATGCCAAAACGAAAAGTCTTTTAAATTCTCTATGCTCCCATTTAAATATTCGATTGTAAATCTTCGAATTATTTCTTTCGCTTGTTCAGAATTGTTGAAGTCTAAATCACATGTAGAAATATCCTCAAACCCATTACATTCTTTAGTTTCATTCATAGATTTTTATTCTCCGATTGATAAATATTTCTGTTCAAATTGTGAATAATGATTGAGAATATCTTCATTGCCTAAGGTTTTTAATTTATCAACAACTTCATCAACAATAATTACGTCAATTCTTTTCTGAATATCTTTCTTGCATAAAGACTTAGCATTGTTAACCTTTGTTGATAAATCTTCTCTAAAGCGCGGAAAAACAAATCTCACTTCCATCCCTTCAGCTGCAAAACAAATGTTTCTCCACAATTGATATTCATCAAAGAAATCTTCCATTTTCATCTCTTTCTTTAGAATTTTAGCCATCTTATTCTTATATAATGTATTCCACTTTTTTATATGAGATTCATCCATTGGGGCAGCCCCAAAATCTTCTTCGGTATATTTAACTTCAAAAGAATATTCTTTGTTATCTGCCTTCAAATAGAAATCAAACTGTGTATCATCTTCATTCTTTTTTTCATAATCAGAATCTGTGACACAATTCACAGGACCAATCAATACTTGAAACATATTCTCATCAATAAGTGGTTGAAAAAAATTGAAAGCAAAGGCTTGTGATGAATTTAAACACCTAAATCCTTTATGTATTTCAGATTCTTTATCTTTTTTCAATTTTTTTATAGTTTGAGAATAAACAGAATCAATTATGTTCCGATCTTCTTCATTCTTTGGTAATATATGTGAATAGTAGTTCTGATTCCCATCTTTATCTTCCCAAAAACCATCTTCTGGAATTCCCATAATATTTTTTTTATAATTACTTAAATGCTGTAGTACTAATCTTTTAGTATTTGCCCACGCTGAAAGTGTTTTCTCCCATTTCGGATCAAACGGTTTATCATTTATTATTGTTTTTGAAATTTCTATTTCACTTCCTAATTCAAAAAATTGTTCAGTAGGCAGTTTTACAGATGCATACTTTTCATCATATTTTATTAAGAATCTGGTATTCTTAGTTCTCTTTTTAATACATGACAGCAAAATAACTTTTACTTTATCCATTATCAATTTCTCCTCTTTTATTATTCTACACCCCATTCACCAATTGTGCCATCTTTTTCACATTCTTCCCCCACTCCTTCACCAGCCACTCCGGCTCCAGAGGCTGCACGTACATGCCGTGACTCAAAACCCAGCCAAGCACCGGATAGTCTTGATTTGTGGTGAAGGTCATTATTGTGCTTCCGTCACTCTGCTTTTCGAACTTCTGGTCTTCGGCCCAGTTGTAAGTTTTTATGTAATTGAGCGTTTTTTCAGAAGTAATTCTAAGTTTGCAGTTAAGTAACTTCGGGCCTATGTATCGTCGAAAGTTCCCCTTCGCCCTCTTTGTGTATTCAAAATCCTCCGGCAACTCGAAGGTATTTTTTTTATCAATTTCCAGATCATATATACCCGGCAAATTGTAGAATCTGTTGTCTTGTACATCCGGCATCTGATTGTATGTGTACAAGCTCCACATACCTTCGCTGTAAATTAGCTGCCATGGCTGTACAACAAACTCTCTGTCGTAATCAAGATACTTAAAGCGGATGTAATTATTCTTTGACATTGCCTCTTCAAGTTTGGTCCAGATTTCATCATCAACTTTTACCGGATCCATTCCAAGAAACAGAATGCGGTTCGAAAGCTTCTTTGAATTAAGTTTTGTATCTTCATCAATATTATCAGAAAGAGAATTGAAAACTTCGATTGCCTTTTTATAAACCGGGGTATTCTTTATCAAATTAAGAAGATTGGACATAAGCTGTGCCGCAACAATCTGTTTTTCAGAAGTAAGCATTGCAGGAATCCTGAAAGACGGCTGGGTGTAATAAAAGCCCTTTTTTATTCTGTCATACTGCAAGATATCTTCTGCACCAAACTTCAGACGCAAATCACGAAGGTCGCGGTTAATTGTTGGAATGGAGGCTTCTGTTACCCGAGCAAAGTCTTCTACACTCGGATATCCGCCCTGGGAAATCATCTGGTCAATCTTCAAGATTCGTTCGAGTCCGTTCAAAAACTGTTTTTTCACTTTATCTTTTGCCATTTGCTGCTCCTGTTTACAGCTATAATATTACAGCCCCAGACTATCAAGGTGTGATAGTCTAATTTTTTTTACAATTTTTTTATTCTTCCCCAAACAAATCTATCAGCACCCCCGGATCCTTCAAAAAATCTTTATGCAAAATCCAAACAATCTTTCCATCTTTCAAAAAAGACGAGTACAGAGTTTTCTGCACAAATGAAGTATGATTGCTTTTATCTTTCTGAAAATAGATTGCCCTGATAGAGTTCCGCGCAATTTCAATGGATTTTGAAGTTATCTTTTTCGAACATGTTTCTATGTGTGCCGTTTCTGCAGCCAACTCATCAAATTGTTTTCTTTCACTGTTAAAAACCACATCAAATAATTCCGTAATAATATTGGCAGCCAGTACATATTCTTCCAGCATGAATTGTTTTAAAAGAGGATTATAAGGGAAAATACGCAGAGTAATATCATTTTCACAAATTACAACAGAAAGCTCATCCACTTTCATTTTCTTTTTCTGATCAAAATAAATCTTTATGATAAACTCTGTCCTGTGTGCTCCATTTGACTCTGTTACAGTCAACCCGTATTTCGAACATAATTCAGCGAATAATTTCCTGCAGTATTCAGCTACATCCTTCATACTAAGATTTGCCGGTACAAGAAAATATCCAGATTGATAGGTGTGTTCTTTGAATAAAGCCTTAAAATAATTATTCCAGTAAGCTGCATGAATAAGAGCTGTCAGTTCGCTTTTCTCCCGCTCTAATATCCTGGCTAATTCACTTTCGCTTTTCATTCAGGCTCCTTCCAGCAGCAAATCTTATCTTCGATTTCCATTTCATAAATAGACTGTAAAAGTTTTAATAAGAGAGATGCATCCTCGCTGAATGGTTTGTGATAAACCCGAATGTTATATGTTTCAGCCTTATCGTCATCTGCTTCGCCATTTCCCATCCGAACTTTAATATCACTCTTCAACCGGCTCTGATTAAGTTTATACTCCAGACATTTTCCTTCCAGCCTTGACTTACAGACAGCCTGAATTGAAGCCTTTACAATCTCAGCGGTTTTCAGGTTCAGATAAAACTTATCCCATATATTCTGAGTTTTTTCTTCAAGAGGCTTTACGTCAATGTTGATATAGTCCTGCACCCATTTAAGACCGCGTCCCCATTCAGAAGCAGTAAAACTTCTGGCATTAATGTGTGGAGCAGAAACTGTAAAATCATTTGTTTCCATTTCAATTCCCACATAAATTGGAAACGGAATAATCGAAATGTAATAATGTTCATTATGCTTAAATGACGAATATTTCAGCCCGTTCTGTTTAGCAATATCTTTTAATCCTTTTCGCAGCAACAAAGAAACTTTCTTTGAAGAATCACTATCCGCCTTATATTCATTCTGAAGCTCACAAAGATTTGAATAAGCCTGCTTCCAGAAATCTCCCGATATTTGATAAATAATTTCATTGAGTTCTTCACATTGTTCATCATTCTCATTCATAAAACTATCCTACGCTCCTCAACTATCATCTGATGCTATTTTAAAAAAAACATTTACTTTTTCTTATTTGCTTCTTCCTGATTATATTCATTTCTCTTTCTGAGATTTTCCTGCAGAATTGTCATAACCGACTCATACTCTCCCTTTGCAACAAAAAGCTCTGTTATATTATCTGATGAGAAAACTTTTTTCATCTCCATCTTAAAATCTTCTTCCAGCATATCTCCCCACACCCCAACATATTTCCATTCATAATCATTTTCCCGATGAAACACATTCTGATTTTTAATAACCGTACAACCATTAAAATAAACAATTTCATTTTCCATAAACACTCCTCAACAATATTCCTTACTTAGTAATATATGTTGCCAGACTATCATATAAAGATAGTCTCACATTTTTTTCGCATTTTTTTCACAATTTTTTTAACCAATTTCACAAACCCCGAGTTTATGCTACACTTCCCGTATGAAAAACTTTCTTTGTATTTGTTTTAGTTCCACTTTGCAGAAAACCGTTACCTTTTCAGGCGTTAAGCTTGAAGCCGTAAACCGTTCGGAACATTACAGAATTGATGCATCCGGAAAAGCCGTAAATGCCGCCAGAGTCCTTGCCCAGCTGGAAAAGGATTGCGTTACTACATTCTGTCCGCTTGGAGAAAATGATTACAGGCTTTTTGAACGACTTGCCGAACAGGACAATCTGAATCTTATTTATTCAAAAATCCCCGGAAACACACGCGAATGTCTTACCCTTCTTGATAAAACTGCCGGTACCACAACAGAAATTGTAATAAGTGAACCTCCTCTCAAACGTACAAAGGGTTTTGAAAACCTTGAAACCACGCTTATAAAATCAACACTTCCCACCTACATGGAAAAATCCGACGCCGTTATGCTCGCGGGCAGCCGTCCTTCTTTATGGAGTGATGATGTATACCCGGCCCTTGCAAAAGCCGCCATCGATTCCGGAAAAATCCTGCTCGTAGACTACCACGGAAAAGATTTGCTCAATACGCTCAAGGTTTGCACCCCATCCATCATTAAAATAAACGAAGATGAGTTTGGCTGGACTTTCGGTGCCCCACAGATTGATAAATCATCTCCACAGGATGATAAATCAGCATCCCCGGAACAGCTTCTAAAAGATCAGATTACAGCAAAAAGCCTCGAGCTCAAAAACATCATTATCGTAACCCGCGGTTCAAAATCTACATTTGCGGCAAACAACGGTACCTTCATCGAATGCCCTACAGAAAAAATCACCCCGGTCAACACCACCGCCTGTGGCGACAGCTTCAACGCCGGCTTCCTCTACGAATACACCAACACCGCAAACTTTGAAGCCGCCCTTAAAAAAGGAACCTGGTGTGCCGCCCGTAATGCCGAGCTGGAAATCCCCGGTGCTATACGTTAATTATTAAGTTTTGTTTTAAGTAGTTTATCTTATTTATTCTTTCCTCTATTTACTGTACAATTTTCCCAATAAATCTATATAAACCCTTTTGGAGAAACTTATGATTCAGAAAAAACCCCTTGTTATGGACTTGTATACAGCAGACCCTTCTGCTCACGTTTTTGACGACAAAATCTACATTTACCCTTCACACGACGAAGACGAAGATGTTGAAAACAACGACAACGGCGATCAGTACAATATGAAAGACTATCACGTTTACGAGATGAAGGACACAGAAACTTATCCTCGTGACTGCGGCTGTGTTTTCACTCTTGATGACGTAAAATGGGCCAGCAAGCAGCTCTGGGCTCCTGACTGTGTAAAAAAAGGCGACAAATATTATTTCTACTTCCCTGCCCGCGACAAAAAAGGAATGTTCCGCGTAGGTGTTGCAATTGG
>JAEETM010000138.1 GCA_016290335.1 Treponema sp.
GTTGAAAAAACACCGGAGCTTGCCGCTGCCAGCATAAAAACGCTTGAAAAACGTCTTTCAAACGGTGGCGGTCATACAGGATGGAGTCAGGCCTGGATTATAAACTTCTGGACTCAGCTTGGTTTGGGTGATAATGCGCTTGATTCCATAGTAAAGCTTTTAAATCATTCTACATTGCCGAATCTTCTTGATAATCATCCTCCGTTCCAGATTGATGGAAACTTTGGAACGCTTGCGGCTGTTATCCGAATGCTCGTACAGAGTGAAATTGATGACGATGGACTTGTGAAGATTAAGCTTTTGCCTGCATTACCGGGTGAAAAAGCATGGCAGCAGGGGAGTGCCCGTGGAATCGGTGTAAAAGGCGGACTTTTTGTTGATTTTGACTGGAAAGATGGAAAAGCGGAAAATGTAAACGTATACGGGAAGCAAAATGCGCAGAATATAGGGAAAATGCTTGACAATCCACAAAGTTGCTATATAATTATAAAATAGTTGTAAAAGTATACAACCGAGAAATTATTTTTTTTTGCGTTCATATAAGGAGGAACGAAAAATGAAAAAAACATTATTAGTTTTAAGTGCAATTGCAACATTATTTGCTTTTGTAAGTTGTGGTGGCGGAGCAGAGCCTGATGGTCCAGCTAAATCTGACACAAATACTCCTGCAGACAATACACCTAAAGCAGAAGCTTTTGTATTAGATGTAAAAGCTAGTTACGACAATTACATTGATTTGATTGCTCCTGTAGCTGCAGCATCTGGTTACAAAAAAATTAATGCAGAACTCAAGTATGAGTCTGAGGATGGAATTCAGGCTGCTATTCAGTTGATGGATGGTGAGAATCAGGCTTCTGCAACAGTTAATTTGACAACAGATTATTCAACAGTTTCTGGAGATTGTCTTGCTGGTGCTACTTATAACAAGTGGGTTAATGGAAGTGCTCAGGTAACTGACTGTGCTGATACAGCAACAAGACTTCAGTTCTATATCCAGGACAAGGGTTATCAGCCATGTGCTGGAAAAATCTATGTAAAGAAAGTATGGCTTTCTGCAGATGGAAAAGAAGACTTAGTTATTTATGAGTTCAAAGCTGAATAATAGATTAGTTTAATTCATTTGGATAAAAGGCTATCTCTGAAAAATGAGATAGCCTTTTTTTATTTAACACTTGGAAAAACTGTGAAAATATGTAGTGAAACTGAAATGTTTTAAAAAAAGAATATTTTTTAACATTTTTCTTCTTCAATCTTGCACAAAACACTTAAAATCATTATTATATTTGTTACGTGTAAAATTTTGCTTGTAGTGGTGTTTAATCCCCGTTTTACACCTTTGCGGCAGTTTTCCACCAGTCTTTTGCAGAACGGATTCTGTTTCCTTATTCCGCTGCATCGGGCGTTTTTAAACGAATTATTTTAATAGAGGTATTATATGTACGCAACTATTGAATTTAAGGGCAAGCAGTACAAAGCAGAAAAAGATGCTGTCCTTACAGTAGATAAGCTTGATGCTGAAAAAGGTTCAAAAATTGACATTGATACAGTTCTCCTCGTAAGCGACGGTGACAACATCAGTGTTGGTTCTCCTTATGTAAAGGGTGCAAAAGTTACAGTTGTAGTTGAAGATTCTTTCAGAGACAAGAAGGTTCTTGTTTTCAAATACAAGTCAAAGAAAGATTATCATCGCTTGATTGGTCATAGACAGCAGTACACAAAAGTACGTGTTGATTCTATTACACTTGCATAATTGAGGTTATAGGAGACTACTATGGGAAGAACTAGAGGTGGTAGCGGTGCCAAAAACGGCCGCGACGCAAATCCAAAAAACTTGGGTGTAAAAAAATATGCAGGAGAATTTGTTACAGCAGGTTCTATCATTGTAAAACAGAGAGGAACAAGAATCTATCCTGGTGCTAACGTAATGAAAGCAGGAGACGACAGCTTGTTTGCTACAGCAGATGGTATCGTTGTTTATCACGAAAGAATGAACCATAAGCTTGTATCTGTTGAGGCTGCAAAATAAAAAATCAGCAGCAGCTGAAAATTGAACGCCCGGTCTGACGAATAATCTGCCGGGCTTTTTTTTTGGAGTAAAATATGATTGGTTTTGCTGATGAAGCTAAAATAGAAGTTCGCTCTGGTAACGGAGGCAATGGTTGTGTTGCCTTTCGCCGCGAAAAATATGTTCCGCATGGTGGACCTAACGGTGGTGACGGTGGAAAGGGTGGCGACATCATCTTTTGTGTAAAAAGAAATCTAAGAACGCTTGCAAGCCTGCGCCACAGAGTGTGCTTTAAGGCAAAAAATGGTGGCGACGGTCAGGGCTGGAACCGTTTTGGTGCAGATGGAGAAGACTGTGTTATTCCTGTTCCGCCTGGAACTACAATCCGCGATGCAGAAACAGATGAAATTATTTATGATTTTTCAACAGCAACCGGCGACGAACAGTTTACTTTCTTAAAAGGCGGTAATGGCGGCTGGGGAAATGTTCACTTTAAGACTTCCACAAACCAGGCTCCACGTCACGCAAATCCTGGACAAAAAGGGGAAACCCGTTTCCTTAAAATTGAACTTTCAATTATGGCTGATGTAGGCCTCGTTGGTTTCCCGAATGCCGGTAAATCATCTCTGCTCACCGCATTTACAAATGCCCGCCCAAAAATTGCTCCTTATCCGTTTACTACAATTATTCCGAATCTTGGAGTGCTTCGTGTGGATGAAGAAAGCGACATCATCATTGCAGACATACCCGGTATTATAGAAGGTGCCAGCGAAGGTCTCGGTCTTGGCGACACATTCTTAAAGCACATCACCAGAACTTCGTGCCTCATCTTTATGATTGACTGCTCTGATGAAAACTACCTTACAGCGTACGACACTCTTTGTAACGAGCTTGCTAACTATTCCGATGAGCTTATGGAAAAGCCGCGCATTGTACTCTGCAACAAAATTGATATAGAAGGCTGCTTTGACCGCGCACTGGAAGTTTCCGAAGCAATAAAAGCCAGGGAACCGGAAACAATAGTTATCCCTGTTTCAGTTATGCTTGGCCGCGGAATGAAGGAAGCCCGAAACGAAATAATTGAGCTTGTAAGTAAAATGGAAAAGCGGAATGCAGAAAACGTCGATGATTCTGTGAAAACTTCAAACAATTTCCTGTCATCCCGTGCTTATATTGACGAAGACGATGAAGGTATTCAATACCCTGGAAGTGAGCAATGAAAATAGCAGTTTTTGGTGGAAGCTTTAATCCTCTTCATGCAGGGCACGCAATGCTTGCGGACACGGTAATAAAAGAGTGCGGCTATGATAAGGTTCTCTTTGTACCAGCCTTTATGCCGCCCCACAAGATCCTTGCAGATGGAGTAACCGCACAGCAGCGCCTTGAAATGCTCGAAGCGTTTTGTAATTCCGAAGGTTCTGGCCACTTTGAAGTTGAGCCCTGCGAAATAGAACGTGGCGGAATCTCCTATACGTGTGACACACTTGAATATCTTACTCAAAAATATAAGGGTAAGCTCGACGGAAAGCTTGCATTCATAATGGGCAGTGAAGTTGCCGCCGAGTTTGACAAATGGTACAAACCGGAACGAATTGCTCAGCTTGCAGACTTTATCATCGTTCACCGTTACCCTGACATAAACACAATGGAAAAGTATATGTACGGCAAAAGTCAGGGGGATGCTGCGCACAACGAACAAAAAGGCAACACAAACACCCCAACCGGCACCTACAAAGGCGATTTTGCAGTCAGCTTTGACGAAGAGCACTTTAAGTATCCGTGTAAAATCCTTCCGGAGCCAATGCTGCCGGTTTCATCCACAGAAATCCGCCAGCGTGTGTCACAGGAAAAAAGCTTTAAATATCTTGTCCCGCAGGCAGTTTATAAATATATTATAGAAAAAGGATTGTACATAAATAAATGAGCGATTACGAAACAACAGTCAAAAAGCTTACCGAATATGCAAGAAAACACGAAAAGCAGTCGCGCTTTGAACATTCTCTGCGTGTTGCCGATATGTGTGTTATGCTGTGCCGTCGTTATGGACTTGATGAACAGAAAGGTTATATTGCCGGAATAGGTCACGATATCTGTAAGGACATTCCTAAGGAAAAAATGATTGAGCTTGCCAGAAAGGATGGAGAACCAATCACCGATTTTGAGCTTGGTGTACCTTCTGTTTTACACGGAAGGGCAGCGGCAGTAAAAATGAAGAAAAAGTTCGGAATTGATGATGAAGAAATCCTTGAAGCAGTTGCGAATCATGTTTCGTGCAAAAAGGGAATATGCGATATAGGAAAAGTACTTTTTCTTGCAGATAAAACCGAGCCGAATCGTCCGCAGTCTACAGAAGAGTACAGGGCAAATCTGTTAAAGCTTTCGCTAGACGGAATGCTGTACCAGGTGCTTGTTGAAAACTACGAATACATTAAACGCAAGGGGTATGTCGTTTACCCGGATACCGAAAAAATGATAGAATACTATAGTACGTTGAAAAATAAAGCTGGAGAAAAATAGTAAATGCATAAGCTTAGAGATGAACAGAAAGGTATTATTTTTATAGTCCTCATCCTTGTTATAATTGCAGCAGTAAGTTTGTTTTTTGCTTTATCGCTCAGAACAGATGATGTTCACGATACCCTCGACCGCGAACAGTTTGTGCGCATGCTTTTTGTAGTAGAAGATGAAGAAACAAATCTCCTTTTTTCTAACGTACTCATCCTTAATCCTCAGACAAAAAAAGCGGCTGTAATAAACCTGCCTGGGTACACGGGAGCAATCTATCAGTCTCTTGGACGAATGGATAAGCTGGAAGTAGTTTACAACGAAAAAGGAATTGATGTTTACAAGGGCGAGGTTGAAAAAATGCTTGGCATACGCCTTCCGTTTACATCTGTAATTAAGCTTGACGATTTTATTCATCTTTGCGATATGATTGGTGGAATGCGTGTTTTCCTTGCTTCTCCAATCGATGTTACTTCTGAAGATGGCGAGCGCTGGCTTCTTCCTTCCGGAGCCATAAACCTTGATGGCGATAAGGTTGCCACATATCTTCAGTACAGAACAGAAGAAGAAACCGAAGATAACATTCAGGAACGCTACCAGAATGTTATGATTGCTCTTCTTACAGGTTTTCACGACAAAAGCTTTGTTATCTTTAATAAAAAGAACTTTAAACAGTACGAGCTTTGTTTCCAGACAAATCTTGACGACGATGATGAAGAGATCCTGTTTTCCATAATTGCCGACCTTGATACAGAATCAATAATCAAGCAGACAATTACCGGTTCGCTTCGTAATGTAGATAACCAGCTGCTTCTGTTCCCGCTCAACAACGGCGAGTTTATAAAAGAAGCTGTTCATCAGACAACAAACATGCTTGTTTCTTCAGATGGAGCGTATGCAAGCCGTGTTTATGTACTCGAAATCCAGAACGGAACCACAATGCAGGGACTCGCAAAACGCACGGCTACCCTGTATCAGGATGCAAGCTATAACGTACTCACAACAGTTAATGCAGACCGCAACGATTATGCGGAAACAGTTGTAATAGACCATATTGGTAATGAATCTGCCGCAAGAAACGTAGGCGATTTGATTCATTGTACAAATATAAGACAGGCAGAAGAAGATTCATCAGATTCTGCCTCAAGAACATCAAGTACACAGGTAGATTTTACGATTATACTTGGAAAAGATTTTAACGGACGCTACGTAATTGAAGGTGCGTCTTACTAAGGTTACTAAGGGGAAAATACGAAAATGAGTGACAAAACAACAGAACAGAAAGCAATAGAAATTGCAAAATTGATGGAAGACGGAAAGGGTAAGAATACAGTTCTTATGGATGTAAGCGAGCTTAATTCGTGGACAGATTATTTTGTTATTACAACCGTTTCCAGCTCTACACACTGGCAGGGACTTCTTAAGCAGATTAAGGAATACATAAAGGATAATGACCTTGAAATCCATCTTACGCATAAGAAGAGTCCTGATGGAGATGATTGGAATCTTATAGATTTAGGCGTGATAGTTGTTCACCTTATGTCGGACCAGGCACGCGCTTTCTATGATTTAGAGAAGCTCTGGCACGCCGGCCGTACAATAGAGTTCCACTAATGTCATCATCGGGCTTGACCCGATGATCTATTTATCATCGTAAGGTTTTATAAAGCTGATGTCATATTCGTCATCAGCTGATTTGAAGCTTCCATCTTCCGGTTCAACATCATCATACGGTTCATCGATATCTTCTTCTTTAAAGACATCATCCAATAAATCAACATCATCGTCGAACTCATCAAGAACTTCATCTTCCTCGTAGTCATCAAAGTCGTCGTCAAAATCTGCATCGTACTCGTCAAAATCGTCATCGTATGCAAATGAAAGATTGAAAGTTGAATCTTCGGTAGAAAGTCCTTCTGAAAACATAAAAACTCCACTGTGTTTTGCAATAAATCTTTTTTAAATTGTCACTAGAAATGTATTTCAAAGTGCTTTTATAGTCAACTAGTTTTTTGTGTTTTTTTACTATATTGGATTGATATTTTTGCAAATATTAAAGTTTTGAAAAATTCCGAAAATGTTGACAGATAACTAAAATTTGATATAATTAAATAGTCAATGTTAAATGAGTACGTAGAAAGAGCTTATGCAAAGGTTAATTTTAATATGAAGGTA
>JAEETM010000044.1 GCA_016290335.1 Treponema sp.
CGGTAAAGTAGCGATTATATCTGTGAGCGTAAAGTTCGGGTTATATTTGATTCCGGCTTTATCGCACCAGATTTTATACAAACCGTTTTCGCGCATAAGAAGGAGCTTGATTAAAGCGAATACTGTATTCAGCGGGTCTCGTACCGAAGCTGGATGAGTGATTGTACCGCCATTTGAACCTTCGCCAAGAATCCTTACAGTATAGCCTTCAGCTCTTTTTTCTCTTGCAAGATTTACAACGTTTGCTTCTCCAACTTCTGCACGGAATACCTTTGCACCAAGCTTTTCTGCAATTTCTTCAATTCTCATGGAAGTAGGGCAGTTTACCGCAACAGCAGGCTTAAATGAATCTTTTGATTCAGCTGCAGGTGCATTTTTGTTCAGCCAGATTGAATAGGTAAGCTCTGCAAGGACAGAAAGACTGAAAACTTCCTGTGCCTTAAGGATTTCTGCCTTTTTCTTTTTTTCATCCCAGTAAACAATATTACCGCGGTCGCCGTCGCAGTCTGGCATATAACCAAGAATTACTTCCTTGTGACCTTCTGAATGGAGCTTTTCCATTTCTGCTGCAACGTGAACAAGGTTTTCTGCTTCCGGTATTATTTCGTGTACGATTTTATCGTCATTTATTGAATAGAAAGTAATTCCATTACCGGCAAAAAAGCTTCTGTCTATGCATTTTGCACGGGAGCTGCCGTTAAAGTCGCATACAACACCAACCGGATTCAGTTCAATATTTGCTTTTAATGAATTAAAGAACTTTTCGGCAAAATCGTGGTCGTTGCTGCCTGTTATTGTTTTTAAGATAAAGCTTTCGTAAGCTTTGAGAGAATTACGTTTGGCACTTTCGCATTCGCTGTAAATATTCCTTACTTTGCCTGCATTTCCGCTGTAAGAATCCTTTACAAGCTGATTAAGCTTTTCTTCATCATCAAGCAGATTCAGGAAATCCTTTACAAGAGCGGCATTTTCGGTTCCATTAAGAACGCCACCATCATTTGTTCCAAACTTTATTCCGTTGTGACCAATAGGATTGTGGCTTGCAGAAATATAGATAAAGCCATCGAGCATACGAGCATAAGCCATAATCTCTGGAGCCGATGTAATACCCGAATACTGAATTACAGCATCCGTTTTTGCAAGATAATGAATCATTGCATCTGCAATTTCGCCACCAGTTGGTCTTGTATCAATTCCAATTGCAATTACAGGAGTTTCCTGACCGGATTTGTTCTTTATGTAATCATAAAAAACTTTAGCTGCTGCAATAGAAATACATTTGTCATTATCACTGATTTTTGGATTTGAATCCTGTTCGTCCCCCGAAACAGCAAAAAACTTCCGCCATCCCGAAGCAGATAATATCATGTTATGTTTCATAAAGTTTATTTTAACACTAAAAACGTTAAAACACAAATTAAATACTATTTACCTACTAAAATAGTATGTTTTTTCTTGTTAAAACTAGTTGACTATTATTTCAAATTATTACAATATATTTTCAATTATTTAATCCAAGGAAGCGCTGCACAACTGCTTGCGTTTCTTAATTTTCAGGAGTTTATTATGAAAAAGATTCTTTTTGGTCTTACAGCATTAGTTCTGTCAATTGTTCTTTCTGGATGCGCTAAGAAAGATGCAAAGGTTATTACTGTTGGTGCAACACCGGAGCCTCATGCCGCTATGTTAAACTTAATCGTAGAGGATATGGCTGCTCAGGGCTACACTCTCAAGGTTAGAGAGTTTACTGATTACGTTACTCCTAACGAGGCTGTTGAAGCTGGCGAAATTGATGCAAACTTCTTCCAGCACGTACCTTATATGGATTCTTTCAATAAAGAAAGAGGTTACCATCTTAAGAGCGTAATTGGAACTCACGTTGAACCACTTGCTTTGTATTCAAAAAAATATAAAAAGCTTGCTGATTTACCTGATGGAGCAGTAATTGCTATTCCTAATGACCCTACAAACGAAGGTCGTGCATTGCTTCTTCTTCAGAGTGCCGGTTTAATCACACTTGATTCAAAAGCAGGTCTTACAGCAGTTCCAGCTGACATCACAAACAACTCAAAGAAGTTCAAGTTCCAGGAAATTGAAGCTGCTTCTCTTCCACGTGTTCTTGATGATACAGATGCAGCTGTAATCAACGGAAACTATGCAATTCCAGCTGGTCTTAAAGCTACAAAAGATGGTCTTGTTGTTGAGGGTGCTGAATCACCTTACGTAAACATCGTAACTGTAAAAGAAGGAAAAGAAAATGATCCTGCAATCAAGGCTCTTGCAAAAGCAATCACAAGCCAGAAGGTTAAGGATTATCTTCAGAAGACATATCCTAATGGAGAAGTTGTTCCTGTATTTTAATAGACAGTTATAACATAAGTCTGCGCTATGGTCTTTCCTAAGAAATCTTCTATTGAAAGGCCTAGCGTAGATTTTCCCGCTGTAAAAACTGTTTCACCGAGCAGCTGATATTCGCTGTCGGGGTAAATATCAGAATTGGTATATTTTTTCTTTCCTACCACATAAGTCTTATTATTTTCCTGATAAACAGCATCATAAGAAATCTGATCTACAACAACACCGTTAATTGTAACCGAAGTTTTATAGGGCGAAGCTATAGGGTTTCGTTTCTGATAAATCCTGTATAATCCAGAAGGAAAGGATTTTTGATTTTTAAGGCTTATACGGTTACCGATTTTATGTTCAACAACAATTTCACCCAGAGAAATAGGGATTTCGTTATCTGTTCTTGGAAGTAAGATTTTCGGGTTGATGGCAGAACCCTTTTGAACATCTATAATCTGGAACTCAAGGCTGCTTGTTTCTGACTGCCAGTTGGTATTTCCAATTTCTCCAAGAATCTCACCAGATTTTACAAAGCTTTTTTTATCAAGAGACTGTTTGACAGAATCTTTATCAAGATTACCGTAAACAGAAATAAGTGAATCATCATGAGCAACAATAACGCAAGTTCCTAATGCAGATGGGAAGAAATAGGAATCATCCTGCTCGTCAGACATTATGATTAAAACCTTACCGTCTTCAATACATTTTACAGGTTCAGGATTAGCAAAAATTAAAGAAGTGCTTATCTGCTTTCCGCGTTTCTGCCCAAAATAAGATTTTAAGAAAGCCTTTTCGGTATTATCATGCGGCCATTCAAAAGCGGAAAGAAGGGTAGAAATAAAAAGGCAAGAGCAAATCAAAATATTTTTTTTCATTTTTTTATTCCTTTAAGATAGTAATTCTGGAAATAGTTTCATCTTTACCGGTAAAAAGATAATTGTCACAGGTTTTTATAAAAGCTGAGTCTGCTTCGAATGAAAAATAGCCTTCAAGAACATTTGTACGCTCAATTATGTAAACTGTATAGCAATTGTCTTTTTTACCAAGCAGGAAGAAAAGGTCTTCTGTTTCTTCCATTGAAAGTATTTTTGTATCAATCCAGATGGAATAATTTTTCTGCTTCTGGAGGTCATAAATACCAAGATGATTTTCGTAATTATAGAAAACCTTTTGTCCGTCTGCGCTGAATTTTACAAAGGTTCGTCTGTTCAAATCGGAGCTGAGGAAGGTATGGAATAAAATCTTAGGCTGATTTTCTTCCTTGTGTGCAAGTACAAAACGCTGTTTGTTCAGGCCGGAAATTGAAGCTACATATTCTCCATTAGGGGAGATGTCAAGTCCTAAAAGTACAGGATTATCGCTTCCACCCGGGGCAAAGCTTATCTGAATCTGTCCGCTGTGATTATCTAAAACCTTGATTGAACCATCGGCATAACCTGCGGCAACATAATTACTGTTGGAGCTGAATGCTGTGATTGGAATTGTACTTTCGCATGTCCATTCAACACTTCCTGTGTGATTGCAATAAGCAAAAGAGCCGCCACCAGGTAAGAAAATGTAAATCCTGTCATCATCAAAAAAAGGAAATCCGCTTGCGCTTATTGTTCCTGCCTGATTTCCCCTGCTGTTATAAAATGGAATGTTCTGTGCCTGGGAATTATATATTGAAAAATAAGAATCAGAAATTGAAGCTTTTGAAGGAAAAGATTTACACAGGGCAACTTCACCGTCTTTGGTAAAATATCCAATTGTCTGACCAAGCTTAAAATGGAGAAGCTCTTCATCAAGAGGAATGGAATCTAAAGTATCACTGATTGGAGCATTTGTTTCGTTAGCATTTACATTGATTTTCCAGTCTGGTGAAAAACAGTATTCTTTTCCAAGAGGATGAGCTGCCAGTATTATATAAAGAATGATAAAAACTGCAGCCGATGTTATATATACAGGAGTAAGATTTCGTTTTTTCATACTGATAATGTTATAGCATTAGGGGTTAAAAATCAATTAGGAGTAATTATGTAAATGTTATAGATACGGTTCTTTGCGGTAATATTTTTCTATAGCTTGACAAAATAACGTAAAGTATGCAAAATATTCAATATATTTCAAATCAAAAGTAACTTATTTAACCTCATTTTAAAGGTTTAAGACATAATAGGAGTAAAAAAGTGCAGGACGACATTCTTACAATAGAAGAAGTTGCCAAATACCTCAGGGTATCTGACAGAACTGTTTATGACTGGGCACAGAAGGGTGAAATACCGGCAGGAAAAATTGGAACTGTATGGCGTTTTAAGAAATCCGAAGTTGAAAACTGGGTAAATGCAAGACTTTCTTCCGGTTTTGAAAACAAGAACGAATCCCAGATTCAGGTAAGAAATATTCTTTCACCGGAACGTGTTGTTTTTATCAATTACAGTTCAAAACACGATGCTCTTGTTCAGCTTTCAGAAGTTCTTGCAACAGCTCCTCAGATTAAAAATGCAGCTGAGCTTACAGCAGAAATCCTTAAACGTGAAGAGCTTATGTCTACTGGAATTGGACGTGGTATTGCAATTCCTCATGTACGCCTTTCTTCTGTTACAGATTTAGTTATGGCTGTTGGTGTATGTAAAAAGCCTATTGAAGATTTCCAGGCAATTGATGACCAGCCTGTAAGTCTTTTGTTTATGATTGCAGCTGCTTATAACCAGCATTCATATTATCTTAAGACAATTTCACATTTCAGTGCAATTTTCAAACAGAATGACCTTGTTGGCGAAATGACAAACGCAAAGGATGAAGCTGAACTGTTTGAGATTCTTCTTCGCAAATAACAACGAAGCCTTCAATAATGGCACTTTAAGGCAGCAGAATCGGAATCCATTTGGTTCTGTCTGCCTGATCCTGTGCTATCATTCCCCAGGTAACCTTTGCCGTAGTTTCTCCCATTAAAAACTCCCGTCCCGTATCACCAAAAACATATTTTTGTCCCGGTTCATCCATTTCTACAGCAGCAAGTGCGTGTGAATATTCTGGAGAGACAAGCAGCAGCGATTCATAGCCCATACATCTCATGCACATACAGATAAAAAGGCTCCGGCTGTCGCAGTCATTTCCATCTCCGCTGAGCATGGCTGGAAGGGATGTAAAGTCTGAAGTGTTTGCGGTTTGATTATTGCGCTTGTAGTCAAAACTTTGTACCCAGCTTAAAAGACTTTGGGCAACATATAAATCCTGTGATTTTGGATTTTTTCTTTTTGCTTCTGCATATAAAACTGAAAAAATATCGGAGATTGCGGGATTAAGGCGTTCAAAGCTGTCGCGGTAAATCATCCGGTAGTAACGGGTCCAGGCTTCTTTCCAGAGGTTGTGCTTGGAATAGAGCTTCAGAACCGAAAACTCAAGGTCGATTAAAAAGTTTGAAGCATCAATATCGGAATTATCAAGGGTAGTAGAAATCTTATTGTTGTTTATGTTCAGTTTGATTTCTTTTTTACCTTCCTTTGGATAGGCGTAAGAAACAATTATACCTGGCGTACAGTAATATTCATCATTTACGCAGAGAGAATTAAGTGTAGACATAATAAACTGCTCGCAGGCTTGTCTTTTATTTGATGGTGCAAAACATATTGCTGTAATGTAAGCGTTTGCTTTTTGTAATGGAGCTGCAACTGCCCAGCCGGAATAAGATTTATCAAGCTGGAAAACAAAATCAGAAATTGCACATAAAGAATTATTCCAGGAAAAATTATCTGTTGAAGAAGAGGCTTTTAATTTATTGAGGGCATTTTCCAGGGCAGAAGGGGCAGTTTTAAAATCCTGATTATCATAAATCTTTATTGCAAGCTGTACCTGATTGTTCGGGTGCACAAAAAGGTATGAGGTGCCGTCTGAAGAAGAATCTCCAAGCTTATAGCCTTCCGGAATATCAAGGGAAAAGTTATAGAAGTTGTCTTTTATGATTTCAGAGCTTAGTTTTGCAGGAAAAAGAATTGCAAGTACAAGTAAAAGCCTGAATATTACACGCTGTTTTATGTTCACTTTTTTATTAGCTATTGTCATTAGAAAAATCCTCGTTTATAGTAGAGTTGATTATGCTTATTCCTATTATATACCAGAATGACGAAATATTCATTATAAATAAACCTGCGGGGCTTGCAGTTCAGGGCGGTGAAAAAATTACACATTCGCTTGATAAAGATTTTGCCGAGCAGGTTGGAAGCAAGGTTTATCTTGTTCACAGGCTTGATAAGGAAACTGCAGGGCTTATGGTTGTTGCAAAATCGCCTGCAGCTGCAAAAAAATGGACAGGACTTATTTCTTCAAAAGTTGTGCGTAAGGAATATATTGCCGTTTGCTGCGGAAAGCTTGCCAGAAAAAGCGGCGTAATTGATGAAAGCCTTGTTCAGCACGGCGAAACAAAACGTGCAGTGACAAAATATACGGTTGAAAAAGAATGGACCGCAATCTGCGATAATTCTGGTGAAGCTTTATCCCTTGATTTCTGTTGCATCCGCCTTTTGCTCGAAACCGGCCGGATGCACCAAATCCGAATCCACCTTGCCAGACAGAATTGCCCCATCTGCGGCGACGACCAGCACGGCAATTTTAAGCTCAACAAACTCCTGAAAAAACAGTTCAAAATAAAGAACCTGCTGCTGGCTGCAGTGAAATTAACAGTACCGATTGACGGGAAAGAAACCGTTTTTGAAATTGAACAGCCGGAATATTTCAGCACAACGTGCCATTGACCGACATCATCATTACCGTTAAAATATTCTATATGTTTGACGTAAAAGATTCAGATTTTTTTGACATGGAAGACGAGGCTTTTGACACAATCGTAGAGGACGATATCTCCTTTACCGGCAGCATCAAAATGAAAAAGCCTTTTATGATACGCGGAAAAGTTTCAGGAAAAATTGATGCCGAAAGCGACCTTGTTATTGATTCGAATGCAATTGTTGAAGCTGATATAAATGCAAGCCGTGTTCTGGTCCGCGGTAAGGTTAAGGGAAACGTCTATGGCGAAAAGCTGATTTTCGTTACTTCAACAGGTTCGCTCGATGGTGATATTACAACTCAAAAGGTTGTTCTTGAACCGGGAAGTGAGTTTACCGGCAAATGCACAATGGTTAAAAAGCAGGCAGCGGGAAAGTAATTATGTGTACAATTAAAGGTAATAATGTAAAACAAAATGTTCTGTCCCTCATCATCCTTGTTACGGGACTTTTTTCTTTGTCAGCACAGACTGCAAAACGAGATGCGCTTCTTCTTCATAATAACGGAAAGGAGCGCGAAGCAATTCAGGTTTGTGAAGAAGAGCTTAAGGAAAATCCACGAAATATTGAATCTTACGTTGTAATGTGCTGGGCTTTGATTGGAAACAAACAGTATGCTGAAGCTGAGCAGCGTGCACAGGAAGGTCTTGCAATAAGTCCTTATGATTTGCGATTGACTGAATCTCTTGGTGAAGCAAGATTTTATCTTGGAAAAAATGCTGCCGCAATGGAGCAGTTCCAGAAATATGTTGCAAATGCTTCTGAAAGTTCTTCACGAATCGGCACATCATATTATTTTATGGGTGAGATTTTTATCCGACAGGCACGATATCAGCATGCAGACATTGCTCTTTCTTCTGCTGTAAAAAAGCAGCCGCTTCTGGACAACTGGTGGATTCGTCTTGGTTATGCGCGCGAAATGGCAGGAAATTATTACGAGGCGCTTGCCGCTTACGATGAGGCCTTGATTTTGAACTCTTCTTCGGTTGATGCTTCACGCGGGCGCGAAAGAGTTAGTGCTAAGCTTCAGTAGGATTTTTCGGGCGGAGTTTTAATATAACCACAGAGATTTTGTGATTTTAGAATGAGTATAATCAGAATAGAAACATTGGGCTGCAGACTTAATCAGATTGAAAGTGAGTCTATAGCCCGATTTTTTTTGGATAAAGATTTTTCGGTAAGAATGGACAGTGTTACAGCCAGTGAGGCTGCTGACAGCGAAACGCTTTTGTGTATTGTGAACACGTGCGCGGTTACCTTAAAGGCCGAACAGAAAGCCAGAAGAATTATCAGACTTTTGTTGAAAAAGCATCCGCGGGCTTTGATTGTAGTTACGGGCTGTTATGCGCAGCTTTCATCATCAGAAATTGAAAAGCTTGATGGGCGGATTGTTGTTGTAGGCGGACAGATTAAAAGCAGGCTTAGTGAGCTTCCGGGGCTGCTTAAAGCGTATGCTGATGGTGATGAAACTGAAAGCTCTGACGACACTGAAACTGCGTTCAGTAAAATTGAAGTACTTAAACGCGGCGTGATTTCTCTTGTTAAAACAAAGCCTGTAGAAAAAAAGGATATTGCCGAAGATTCGTTCAAGCTTTCAACATCATCCTTTATTGCACATTCACGGGCTTCCCTTAAGATTCAGGACGGATGTAATAACAACTGCTCGTTCTGCGCAATTCATCTGGCACGGGGAAAAAGTGTTTCAATTGATGTGCAGACTGCAATTGACAGGGTAGTGGAGCTGGAGCGTGCGGGGCACAGCGAGGTTGTGCTTACTTCCGTCAATATTGCTCAATACCGTGGAAAATATGGAGACAGTTATTGTAATTTTACTCAGCTTTTAAAGCTTCTTCTGGAAAATACAAAAACTATAAGCTTCCGTATTTCAAGTATTTATCCTGAAATTATTGATGATGATTTTTGCAGTGTAATTCACGACGGGCGTGTTCGTCCTTCGTTCCATATTTCTGTTCAAAGCGGCAGTGATAAAATCCTTGAGCTTATGAACCGCCATTATAAAGCTTGTGATGTGCTTGCTGCTGTGAAAAAACTTAAGGGGGCAAAACCGTCTGCCTTTATTTCGTGTGATATAATCACCGGCTTTCCGGCAGAAACGGACGGGGATTTTGAACAGACTCTTGATTTGTGCAGAAAATGTAATTTTACCTGGATTCACGCTTTTCCTTTTTCCGAACGGCCGGGAACTGCAGCGTGCGGTATAAAGCCAAAGGTTCCTCAATCTGTAAGCGGAAACAGGGCAAGGCAGATAACTGAGCTTGCCATAAAGAATAAGATAGAATACATAGAAGCCTTTGTTGGAAAAGAACTTGAGCTTGTGCTTGAACCGCCGGAGCAGAAAACAAATGTTCTGGAACAAAACGCAACGGAACCTGCCGGTAAATATCACGGAATGACAGAAAACTGTATTCACTGTGAGCTGGAGCAGAGTGATGAGCTGGAAGGGGACGATAAGCCAGCTTCGGAAAATGCTAAAACAGTTAAAGTTGTGATTACAGAAGTTTTGAAAGACCGTATTACCAAAGGCGGAGATATAGAAGCACGAGCCAGAATTATAAAATAATTGAAAAAATGTATAAAAAATGGCTTTGAATACTTGATTAAAAATCATAAAAGCTATAATATAATTGAACGTAACGGGCAATAGCGCAGC
Source organism: Treponema sp. (assembly GCA_016290335.1). Next base: position 9,781 of record JAEETM010000044.1, read on the forward strand.
TGGTAGCGCGTCTGGTTTGGGACCAGAATGTCGGGGGTTCAAATCCCTCTTGCCCGATATTTATTTCCTTATAATATAAGGATTTAGCACATCTTATCAAATGGCCTTTGTGTTTTTTGTTAATGTCTTGTTAATAAACTACACGGAGGTCATTAATGTTTTATCATCCTTTCAAAAAGACTGTAAAAACAAAATCTGGAAAGACAACAAAGCGTTGGTATTATTGGTGGAAAGATCCAATAACTGGAGTTCAACATCAGAAGCTTATTCCGAATGTTGCAAACAAATCTGAAGCCTATGTTTATATTTCTAAGCTTCCTGATCCAACAAATACACAGCGAAAAATCACTGTAAATGAAATATCGCAGAATATGTTTCTACCCGGCAGTGAACATGTAAACAGATTAAGTCAGTTGGGAAAGAAATTAAGTCCCAGAACACTTGATAATTATCGAGGATTTATAAAAGAAATTACCAAAGTGTTTGGAAATTGTTTTATTGAAGACCTTACAATTCCAATGGTAAACGGCTATCTTATGAGCCTTACAGATAAATCAGGAAGCTGGAAAAATTCTTTTCTTGAAACCCTTAATCATATTTACAAAGAAGCTCCCTGGCATTGTAAATACACAATTATAAAGCCCGATTTTCCTCGTTTTGCAAGGAATTCAAAGAAAGCTGATATTTTTACTTCAGAAGAATTAGTTAGATTTTTTGATGGTACAAATTGGGTAGATGGCTTAAAAGAATATTTATTATTTTATGTCATGGCTAGCTGCGGACTTAGACTTGGGGAAGCTCGTGGACTTAGAGTAAAACAATTTATTGTTGAAAATCATGCTCTTGTTATTGACGGTTTTTGTGAACGCAATGGAAACAGAACTAATTATAACAAGAAAGGTAGTAATGAAGATCAAAAGCTTCGGGTAACTCTTGTACCAGATGAAACAATGGATATGGTTCTAAGATATATAGAATCTCATTATCTTTGTAGCGAAGATTTTATATTCCAAAGAGAAGACGGACGTCCATTGCGCCAGGAATATCTTGAATCTGTATTTCATAGAGTGATAGTAAAAGCAGGAATTGATACCACAGACAGAAAGCTTTGTCCCCACTCCTTTAGGTTTACTTATGTAACAAGAATGCGAAGTAAACTTGATGCAGAGACAGTTCAAAAGATGGTAGGTCACAGTTCTGTAGAAATGACAGAATATTATACAAGAGCTGCCATTCCAGAAATGATAGAAGGCTTAAATCCTGCTCGTCAGGCAGTGAATATGTTGTTTGAGGAAGTTTAAATAAAACTTGACGATACCCTATAATATAGGGTATATTATATGAGGTACTGAATGAAAAGAGAGTTCATAGAAACTCCATCTTTTACAAAAAGATGGTATGCACTTGGATTTGATGATGATGATTTAGCTGAATTACAGCAATATCTTATTAAGAATCCTGATGCAGGAGATACAATGGTTGGCACAGGTGGTCTCAAAAAGATTCGCTATGCTTTTGAAGGCAGAGGAAAAAGCGGTAGTGCCAGAGTTTGCTATGTAGATTTTGCTACTTTTGAAAAGAATTACTTAATTCAAGTATTTTCAAAAGACGAAAAACAAAATCTTAGTGATGCAGAAAAAAAGAACGTTAAGAACGTTGTACAACTTTTGAAGAAAGAAGCTGCAGAAAACTGGAGGAAAGAACATGAGTGATTTTTATAATGATTTAATGACAGGTCTCAATGAAGCTGTTGCTATTGAACGTGGTGAATTAAAAGGCCGTAAAACAGTTTACGAAATTCAGCCTGTAAAGAATTATGACAATAATCAAATCCGCGCAATACGTAATTCCGTTGGAATGACACAAGTTCTTTTTGCCGACTATATGGGCGTTTCAAGTAAAACCGTAGAAGCCTGGGAAAAAGGAACTAATCATCCAACTGGTACTGCATGCAGATTGATTAGTATGCTTGAAAATAAGACTTTTGAATCACTTCCTTTTATAAAGAAAGTTGCATATTAATATGTACTGGATTTTACAAGTAATGTTTTAAAAAGTTAGATTAAAAAAATATTTCGATAACAGCGATATATACTGGATAGTCTTTTTTACTTTTTTCTTCAAAATCAACAAGAAGGGATACTGAATTAAAAAGAGAAAAATCTATGAATTATATAAAGAGAAAAATCTATGAATTATATAATTGACAAACTGATTTTATGACATATAATAAAATTTAAAGAGGAACCTTATGGCAAAGAAACTAAAAAGTTTCGTTGATGACAGGCTTTACGAACTGGTTACGGGGATGCCGGGACAGTACGAAGATTATTATGTCGGAGTATTGAGGGAATGGCTGAACTACTGCGAAGTAAGAAGCATTAACCCAATAGATGCTGCGGCATTTGAGTATGTTGCATACAGGGTAAAGGACCGAAAGCGTTTTGAAAAGGAAATGCTTAAGGAAGGATACGACGTGTATGACATAATGCACAGTATTTATGAACGTCATGTGACAGCGTGCCTGGAAAAAAAACTGAAGGATTCTTTAGAAGTTTCCGAAAAGCTGAAAAAACAACTTGATGAAGCGGCAAAAAACGGAGTGGTTATTCCTGAGTTTGCACAGAAACAGAAGCTGCTTGAACAGGAAAACACAAGTCTCCGGGCAGCACTTAACAGCCAGAAAGCGGAGCTTGATTCTTTGCGAAACGGACTACATAAAACAGGAGGAATAAAAATGCCAGACAACAACATTACCCAGTGGGAATATAAACAGATAGATGTAAGCAAAGCAGATACATACAAAACAGCACTACAAGAAATGAATGAACTCGGAGAACAAGGCTGGGAACAAAGTGGTGTTTTGTCTATTAATGGTTATTCTGATAAAATAATTCTTAAACGACCGAAACAAAATAATAATCGGCAAATGAAAAATGATTATGACCCTATTTATTCAAGATAAATAAAAGAGGCTTCCGACAATGGAAGCCTTTTTTAATGCCTGATGATTTTTTATTTTACCAGCTGCCAGGGTCACGAGGATTTGGAATATCCTTTTCTTTTGGTTTAGGCTTGAGGTAATCAGTAACGGCAGAATCATAATAATCAAAGCTGTTTTTCTTATTCAGGTCGTTTTCAATATTTTTAGTACTATTTATCATGTTCCTATTAAGAACGCTGTCTGCAGCATTTGCGCCAAGCCTTTCGGTAACTTCCCTGTTGTGCCGCATAACATCTTCTGCAGTAGCAACACGCTGTTGTCCGCCAATTAAAACCTGCTGGCCAACTCTCCAGAAACCTTCCGTATTTCTGTTGTTTTCATCCAAGTGATGTCTTTCTGAACCGAATACAGCCTTATGAGCCTTATCTGCAGCCTTCTGACCGATGGCACTGCCGATGGAAGAGAAGAAAGCACCTGTCTGAGCGTTTCTTACATCGCTGCTGGAAACTGAATACTGACCGTCTCCCATAGCACTTTTTACCCTGTTTCCTGCAAAGCTTGCCGCCTGTTGTGCAGTATCGAGTACCGAGGCTGCTCCGGCAACCCCTCTCGCAGCAGCCTGACCGACATGAGAAGCTCCTTTTGCAAAGTTCTGTACATCATGAGACATACGCGAAGCTGAATGCATTGCATGACCAAGTGAATGACCGATTCTTGCAATATCCCCGACACCCATAGAAGCCTGGCCTGAAATGACTGTTCCTGCAATCTGCGGAGCCTTATTAGCGAGTATTATACCGAGCATCATTGAAGTTATATAAGTAACCATTGTGATAGAGCTTTCAATATCAAGGGCATTGAGGGTAAGGTTTATTGTATCCATGAAAAGGCCTATTGCAAAGAAACAGCATATTACCGTAACAAGTATTTTCATGAAGATGTATTTAAAAAATTCTTTGAGCCTTTATTCCAGAGTTCTGGATTATCTTTTCTTACAAGATTATCACAAAGGTGAGCATATTCGTGAACAGCTACTTCGCTGTTTATTATTTCTGGATTAAGGTAGATATAAGCAAAGCCATAAGGTAGATATAAGCAAAGCCATAAGTGTTGTTTTTTTTACGATATTGCCTTATATTATTATTAAGAGAGCCGAGGAAAGCCATGCTGTTGCGTGTCTCACCGTTTGAGTGGGTGGCTATGTTGGGAAATTGGATACCAGGGTAGACCGTGCTGAGGCTCTTTTTTTCGTTTAAATTATGAAATGTATTCCGTAAGCTTAGAATTGAATATAATTAGAGGTAAATTTTCATATAGTGCAACATTGCACTAAACTTCGAGCGTAGCGAGAAGAGTGGAGATTGTCTTCGTCAATCTCAGTGTACGCCACACTGACACCGACAAAAGTGCAAGCCTTTTATCAGTGTCGTTTAGGCGCTCTTCGCATACGCTCGACCCTCACTGCGTTCGGGCAAAAAACTACGTTTTCTGGACTTTCCTATAGGGGGCTTTTTGGTCGCCCCCTCAAAAAATGCAACGTTGCACTGCCAGTCACGCCCCAAAAGGCGGACAAAATGGCAGTACAATTTATGCATTTTTTTTTCACCCCCTCAGAACGAACATGTAAAAAGCTTCCAAACTCCCTCCGATGGATTTTGTTATCTTGTTATTGTTCGTTCTCTTATGCGTTCGAGTTCTAACATACGCTCTCTTGTAAGTGTTTTAGCTTTATCAAAGTAGCGTTCATAAAACTCGAACTTGTTTTCTTTTGTATTTGCAGCTTCGGAAAAAGTTTGTTTACCTAGTTTCTTTGTTTCGTCTATGGCTTTTTGAATATTATCAACAGGTGTATCTCGAAGCATGTCTGCAAAATCAATTTCACCATAATTGTATTCACATACAATTTTATTTCCTGAAGAATAAAAACGTTTGTGACCAAAAAGTCTTTCATTTAATTCATTGAGCTTCTTGTCATATGTTTGTTTTACTTTTGTAATTACAGCTGAAATTCCTTTTTTGACTTTATTATATAACTCTACTAAAGCATTAGGTTTATGCTTATTAGAATTATATTCATCAAAAGAAGTTTTAATCCAGGAATCACTATCTTTGATTTGTTCAGAAGCTTCCTTCCAGTTTTCAATTTCAATAATTTTTGAACGGTTTTCTATATTAAATATATCTATCTGCTTCTGGTTTTCATCAAAGATTTGCTGCATTTGATTCTTAGCATTAACAGCATCAGTTTTTTCTTTCTGTGCCTGATTCAAAGTTTCAAGTGCATGAGTTTCCTTTTCATTTGCAGATTCAAGTTTTTCATCAGCAATTTTTTCCCGATTTTTAATTTTGTTTTCATCTATCTGTAAAGAAAGTTCTCTTTGAGTAATAGAATCCTCTCTATCGGAAAGTTCCATTTCTTTTTTAAGAAGTGGTGCTTCTCCTTGTTGAATTCTTTTTTCACGTTCAGATTGTTTTGAATTCTGTTCATCAAGTTGTGTTTTTAATTTTTCAAGGTATTCTTCCTTATTTGAAAGATAAGTTTCCTTTTCCAACTGAAGCTTTTGTTTAGAATCCAACTGCTTTTCTTTTAATCCAAGTTTTAATTTATCTGATTCAAGCTGTCGCTCTCGCTCAGTAATCTTATCAGAATTCTTTTTTAACTGTTCTTCTTGTTGCTTAAGATTATTTTTTTTCTTCTCAAGTTCCTGCTCTTTTTCTTCCAGATGTTCTATTCTATAATCAAAATCATCCATCTGATTAGCAAGGGCAATCTCTTTGGCTTCAAGTACCTTCTGCTTTTCTTTAAGTTCTGCATCCCATTCAATATTATTCTGTTCATAAACATAATCCTCTTTTGACTGATGGCTGTGTTTATGACCTTTAGTACGATTTATTTTAATTCCCATTTCTTCACAGAAATCCATTAAATCATGACGAACAGCCTCTTCGAATTGCTGTTGTGCAGTACCTTTTCCTTTTTCTGTAAAGAATCCCATTTCATTGCAAGCAGCTGACATAGAAGTTTGTAAAGACATTCCTCTCTCAAGTGATTTTCCCCAGCGTTGTATCATTCCTTTACGCCAGTCTTTTTCTTTCCATTTTTCTTCATCCCATGCAATTCCTTTTGCTTCTAATTCTGCTTTTTTTATTTCTTTACATTTTTCACGATATGCCATTTCCTCTTTGAGTTCTTCCGGCGTAAGGGCATGTGCAACAAATATTCCAGGAGCATGAAAATGTAATGGGGATTCAAGCCTTTCATGTTTTCTATTGAATGAGTATTCATCATTATGCCAAGTAAGACTTGTTATAATAAAATTCGGAAATCTTTTTGGGAAGATTTTTGTAAGGTAAATATTTAAAACCTTTTTTGCTTTTTCATCGGGACAATGAGAATCTCTATTTCCAATGTAATACTGGAACTCATAAAAAGGCTGTCTTTTTGAACTAGCCTTTGGATTTTTATGTTTACCACATCTTTCATCATCAAGCACTTTTTGATAATAATCTTTTATTTGTCTATCTTTACGTTTTCCCTTATTATATTCCTTAATGGTCTCTCCAAAGATTTTATCAAAAGTTTCCTTTTCATCGCCCATATGAAATACAACCCCATGTGGCCTGGTTGAATCTATATGTTTCTGAGTTTCTACATAATCTGGTAACCTAAGATTATGCCCAAAACTATATTGTGGACGCATTAAAGCCGTTACTCTCCAGCCTTCAAAATTATTTGTCATATTTATACCTCTTTATTTTTATAAAAATGAAAAGGCGGAAGTTTGAACTTCCACCTTTTTGTGAAATGTGAATTAGATTGCTTGCAATAATGCAAGATCTTCATCTTTGAACTTTATCTCAGAAGCTTTAACTGAATCTGAAAAAGAATTACCAGAAAGAATTTCGGCTGTTGTCTTTCCACGAGCCTGGAGTATTAAGGCACATTTTGCACCAATCAAAAGAATCTGTTTATCAGAAAGTTTTGATGATGCTAATGCTTCTTTCTGCTTTAATTCCAATTCTTTGTCCTGTAATTCCCGCTGTTTTTTCTGAAGTTCACTTTGAACTGTTTTCTGAATATTCTGTTCAATATCTGATTCAGTTGGTTCTTCAGTAAGATTTGCAGCAGCCATTTCTGTTTCTTTTTTTTCAATTTTCAAAGCTTCTTCTTCTTTTTTTTCTGCTTCAAGATTCTCTGTTTTTTTAATCTCGTTATAAAGGTGATTAATGGAAATCAATCCATCTCTAATTTTTTGTAAATCTTCTTTTGAAGACTTAGCAAGAACTTTTTGAAGCTTAAAGATGTGGCGTTTAGACTTTTTAAGTCTTTCGCTCATTTCTGCTGCGGTAAGCTTTCGCCCGTCAATTTCCTGTTGACGAAGAATTTCGAAATTTTTGAATAATTCGGAATCCTGAATATTCCTTCTGTTAAATTGCTCCTTCATAGAGTAGAGTACAGCCTCATTAATGGATTTGAATATGTGTACCTGAGCATAAATCTTATCAAGATTAAGTTCGGTTGCTGCTGTATACCTTGTATATCCATCACAAAGTACAAGAACTTCTTTCCCATCAATTACCCATTTGAATACATGGACTGGATGGGCTTTAGAAAATCCATTTATAGCCATATCATCTTTGATTCTGTCTTTGACATCTAGGTCAATTCTAAATACATTCTGTAACTCTGGAATCTTTTGGATTTCAGCCGGATTGATTTTAATTATGTCTCCTTCTTTGTAGTTTTTGAAGAAGTTGTATATAATTGCGTGTTTCATGATATTACTCCTTTTTTAAGATTTCTCGAAAATGAGTCAAGTTTCTAATTGCTTCTGCTTGAGTTTTCTCATAAATCTTTTTAGCAGCTTCTATAGTTTCTGCTGAATTTTCTTTCGACATATCAAGAGGACAATCACCATTTGGTTGATTCTTGAAATGATTCCTTTCACATACAGGACATTTATCTGGCCAGATATCCCAATAATCACTTCTTTTTTGATTTTTAACATTTTTATTATTCAGAAATCTTATTAAAACATCTGGTTTAAGACTTACCGTAAAGAAAAGTTTAGCATCTACAGATTTATGACTTGTATTAAGGTAGTCATAAACGTATTGGCAATAACCAACACAATCCTCTGTATCTTTATTTTGCTCTCTAAAGAAGTTGTAAAGTTTTTTCTCGTAACGAGAATCAATTGAACTTAGATTATGAGAATCTAAGAAAGCACGGATTGTCTGGTCTTCTTTACTTAACTTTACTTTACTATCCTTAACTATACTTACCTTACCTTTACTTAACTGTGGCTCTTTTTGTTCACATTCTGAGTTCTTTTTGAGCACATTTTGAGTACAATTTGTGCTCTTTTTGAACTCATTTTGTGAACAATTTGATGTCAGTTTTTTTTTACATCATCCTCAATAAGTTCAGGTTTTGAAGCTTCTAATTCTTCGATGAATCCACGCTTTCTCTGAAAATCAAAAAGGTTTGTACCTTTAGATAATGAGTACACGTTGTTATCATCCAGAAAAAGCTTCTTCATATAGTCAACATAAGCTGTACCTGTATAATGATTCTTATCAATCCTATTATGCATTCGCCAGTGTGTAATGACATAAAGATAATCTTCCAGCAGTAGCACATAACCTTTTTCAATTAATGTCTTCAAATCTTCGATGTTCACTGGTAATTGACGAATAAGAGTAATTGCATTATCCACAAATCCATCGTCATCGGCATTGAGACACAAATGAAAATACAACAGCTGTGTAGCACAAGATAATTGCAGAAAGCAATCTTTACTGATGAGAGCTTTATTGATCATTCGACTTCTAGCCATGTTGAGCTCCTTGGTGTGCGATAAGGAATGCAATACTTCAAACCATGACTAGAATTAAAAGCTTTTTTGGTGTATAAAGAAATTGCATTTTTGTTTTTGACGCCAATCATTAACAATTTGCTGGTGCCTTCTGAACTGCAATTCAAAGGCACTTTTTTGTTTCTACTCATACAGATTCCTCCTTTTTTCCGTATTTCTTTAAATATTTTTCACCTATACGACCAGTAAGTGGTACATGATATTTTGCTGCATAAGCAATTATATCCTTGTCGGTTATTTCTAACCATTCTTTGATGTATTTGCTCTCCCATCTACGAACCCCTCCAATTATTTCGTAATTGGTATTACAGCAAGGCATTAAAAGATAGTTTGTAGACGTGGTTGAGTAACTTGCCGAGGTACCGAACTTCCATGCACAAGCTTCCTTTAATGTAAAATACTTTTGATGCGGCAAAGAATCGTTATTACTAGATTTAACTTCTTTAACCTCCCGACGTAATTGTAGAATGAGATTTTCAATCTCATTTAACCTAGGAATAATTAGTTCATCATTCATAGATGACCTCCCATAATAGTGCTTTTTTCTGACTTGCAACTCACGTATGCTGGTATTGTAGTTGCCCCAGATGTCAGTCGGTAGACCTTTGTGGTCTTTTGGTAATGTCTATAATTATAATAATATGATAATTATTTAAAGTCAACAAATAAGTACGGCGTATACAATAAAATTTGTTTTTAATTTTTTTTTGTTACATTTTGTTCAAAATAGTGTATAATTTGTTTATGGAAATAAATGGGAAAGAAATATACGAACGTATAATCCAAACAATCAAGAATCGTGGTATAAAAAATATTGATTTATATAAAAAATTAGGTATAACCAGACAACATCTTGCTCGATGGAAAAATGGTAGCTTACCATCAATTGATATTTTATATGCTATAAAAGAAGAATTAAATGTTTCATTGGATTGGTTAATTACAGGAAAAAATAACCAAGATGCTACAGATCCTGCTGCACCATTTCAAATTGTTAATAGAATTGATTATTATTTGGAAGATAAAACAAAGCGAAAAAAATATGAAGATAACTTTTATTCATCAATTGATGATATTGTCAAACCATATGATTTAGCAGATTGGTTGAATAGTCGTCAAGAGCTTGATATTAGTAAAGTGGTAAAAATTGCTGATAGGTTAGGTGCCAGTGTGCAATACTTTATAACAGGCTCTCAAATTTCAAAATCTGAATATACTGAAAAATATTTCGGCAATAGAGAAACAGAAGATGCTGATTTTTATAGAAAGTTTTCTTGTCTAGACACAGATAAAAGAAAGGAAGCAAAACATATTGTGGACCTTTTATTTAATGAACAATATGAAAAAAAATAATGAATCAATTTGTTAATGAATTGTTAATAAAATCAACAATCCCTACCAAAACATTGACATAAAAAGGCATAAAAGGTATGTTTTAGGCAGTAAATAGTGACAAAACATAACAAATAATACATATATGCCGTTTGGGACCAGGATGTCGGGGGTTCAAATCCCTCTTGCCCGATAAAGCTCTCTGTAAAAAGAGAGCTTTTTTATTTAACGGATTTGCTATAGAGACAGGTTCAAATCCATCCTGCCCGATAAAGCTCTTCCAAAACCGATACTTTTTTACTGGCTAAATAGAAAAAAATGGGTGATAATACATTTAAGGGAAAACGTATATGAAAAAAAATGTATTATTATTCTCGGCGCTGATTTTATTGGGAGTTTTTTTCACATCTTGTGCTTTTATTCATAAAAGAACTGAAGTAACTTATAATTATCTTGATGTGAAGGGAAATCCAGATGTTTTTATAGATTATATTCATGAACCTTTACCAGTTGATTACACAATCGATTATAAGGGTGAGAAACGTATTGGTGAAAAGCTTTTTACAGGCTGGCAGGATGAATCTGGAAATATTTATAAGAATGGTGACACAATCACTTTAAAAGATAATTTTGTTTTGACTGCTGTTTATGCAGATGCTGTTTCAATTCTTTATGAAGTAACATGTGTTACGGAAGAAGCTAGTATTGGTTGCTGGCACACTGATTATGCTGTTAAGGGAAGTTCATATACTGTTCCATCGACAGAATCTATAAATGCGATTCTCGATGTAAGCGGTTTGTCATGGGAAAACTTTGAAGGATGGTTATGCATAACTCCAGATGGAGTAAATTTTTATAAGCCTCAGGAACACTTTACTATTAATGAAAATGTATTATTAAACGCAGTTTATTCAAATTACTGTTCAGCATATTTTGTTGTTGTTCATGATCATAAGCTTCCATTTGGAAATAGACCAAATGAATTTGGTGCGTTAAATCAATCTGTAGATTCAACATGGGAATCAGGCGATTACACAATATTTAATCCGGAAGCAGAAATAAAAGCTTCTAATAATTTTAAATGGGCAATATATGTATATGATCCGGAAACTTCAGAATGTGAACAGAAGGCAACAATGGGGCTGGAAGATGATTTTGTCCAGGCTCTTGGTGGCAGTTCTGCCATAAAACCAGGTTCCACTATAGTAATACTCCCGGACAGCAACTCCTCTGTTGACATTATCCTTTAAAAAATATATATTAAAGATACATTTTATATATTTATATATTAAATGGATTCGGGCTACCGAGTCCATTTTTTTTAGGAAAAACTGTCAGGAAAGCATGGATTTTATTTCTTACAAAAAAATTAAGTATTATGAGGACTGCGCTCCTCTGGTAGAAGGCCTGGGATTCGTCCTGGTCGATTTAAAAATCATTCCTACTAAAACCGTAACCAAAATAACAGCCATAATAGCATCAAAAGACCCTGCACAGAATATTGGTGTGAATGATTGTGCAAAGGTTCACAGAGCACTTCTTACAAGGCTGGAAGCTCTTCTTGGTACAGAAGAAACAACTATGGAGCTTACATCACCAGGAATCGAACACAACATAAAAAATGCGGCTGAGTTCACTATTTTTACTGGTCGCGATATAAGGATTTGGGATAAGACTGTGAATGATTGGGTTCACGGAAAAATATACAGTGCCGACGAAAAGTCAGTTACACTGGAACAAACTGATGGAACTCGTGCAACTTATTTGTATGAGAACATAGCAAAAGCAAAATTTATATATAATCTGGAGGCTTAAAATGTCAGAAATGGCAGATGCTATCCGCCAGCTGATTCAGGAAAAAGGTTATTCTGAAGATTCAGTAAGGCAGACAATTGAAAGAGCTCTTAAGGCTGCTTACAAACGTACTTATGGAACAGATGAGAATGCAATCGTAAAAATCAACGATGATATGTCTGATGTTTCGATTTATTCTAGAAAAGTTGTTGTTGATGGTGTTTATGATCCTGTAAGAGAAATAGAACTTGATGAAGCAAAAGAACAATACAGTGATGAACTTGAAGAAGGTGATGAAATTGATATTCTTGTAGACCCAAAAACTTTTGATTTATCTGCTGTATCTACCGGAAAGCAGACTGTTCATCAGGGCTTGAACGAAACTTTTAAGACTTCCTTGATGAATGAATATAAAGATAAGATTGGTGAAATCATCATCGGCTACTATCAGCGCGAAAGAAACGGTAACATTTATGTAGATTTGGGAAATGCCGGAAAAATCGAAGGTATACTTCCTGTAAAATATCAGTCAAAGCTTGAGTATTACGAAAAGAATGACCGAATCAAGGCTCTTATTGTAGATGTAAGACCTACTTCTTCAGGTATTCAGCTTGTACTTTCAAGAAGCGACCCTAAACTTGTAAGCTCAATTCTTGAAAAAGAAGTTCCTGAAATTGCAGACGGCACAGTAGAAATCATTAAGATTGTACGCGATGCAGGTTACAGAACAAAGATAGCAGTATATTCAAAACGCGAAGAAGTTGATGCTGTTGGTGCTTGTGTCGGACTTAAAGGCGTTCGTATTCAGAACGTTATCCGTGAACTTTTGAATGAAAAGATTGATGTTCTTCCTTGGGATCCGGATCCTTGCACCTTTATTAAGAATGCTCTTTCTCCGGCACAGGTTAATCGTGTATTGATTACTGATGCAGATAAGAAAACAGCACTTGCAATCGTAGAGGAATCTCAGTTCTCTCTTGCAATTGGTAGAATGGGACAGAACGTACGTCTTGCAAACAGACTTTGTGACTGGAATATAGATGTTAAGACTGTAGAACAGGCTGCAGAAATCGATCTTTCTTCATTCACTACAGTTCAGAATGCCCAGGCTCTCTTCAATGATGAAGAAGCAGATAATGAAATAATGACTATAGCAGATCTCCCAGGTATTGATGAACGTATCGCAGACCTGCTTAAAGAAAATGGAATTGATACTATTGAAAGCTTCCTTGATGCTTATGATAACGGAACAATTGCTATTGAAGGTGTTTCACAGGAAGCTCTTGATAAGGTAAATGAATTAATCAATGAGAATGTCGAAATCGTTGAGGAAGAAGCTGATGAACAGCAGGAAGAAGTTGAAAAAACTGCCGAAGAAGAAACAGCCGAATCTGGAAACGAAGAAGATGATGAGGAATATTACTGTCCTGAGTGTGGACACAGAATTACTCTTGATATGACTCGTTGTCCAAATTGCGGCGTTGAATTCGAATTTGAAGAAGGAGAAGAATAGGATTTTTTATGGCCGAAGAATCAAATAATAAACCTGGATTTGTAGTTCACAAGAAACAGCAGGATAATAATTCTACACCGGCAGCAGCTCCTGCAGAAAAGAAGCGTGTTGTTGTTGTTAAGAAAAAGCCGACTCAGACTCCGAACAATGCAAATCCAACCCAGAAGGTAACTCCTGAACAGCCAAAAAAAGATGTTCATGTGGTTGTAAAAAAAGCAGAATCTCAAACAGCCGAAAAAAAGGAAAATAAAGAAGGTACTTCTAAGGCTCCTCAGACTTCTCAGAGTGCAGCTCCTAGAACTGACGCAGCTGCAAAAACTGAGCAGAAGGTAAGAACCTTTGAGCTGAATCCTTCAAGGCCTAATGTAAAAGCTGGAAACCTTTCTGATAAGGGCAGACAGAATAACAACCGTAATGGTGGTTTTGCTTCCCGTGGAAATCAGAATGGCCGTTCCTTTAATAAAGATGGAAGTGGAAGCAGTTTTACCGGCGCACAGGCTAGACAGGGATACCAGAACCGCGAAAAAGATGCAAATGGTTCTAACCGTCAGGGCGGATTCAACCGTCAGGGTGGTAACTTCCAGAACAGACAGGGTGGAAACTTCCAGAACCGACAGAATAACGGAAATAATCCAAGATTTAATAATCAGAATGGAAATGGAGCCGGCGGTTTTAGAGGTCCAAGACCTGGAATGGGTGGTGCTGGTGCTGTTCCTCCAATTGATCAGAATAAAGGACCTGCAAAAAAGGCTTTCAAAGGCAAAAAGCAGATTTATAACCGTAAAGATGAAGAGCAGTACGATGACAAGCTGTTTGAAACAAAGAAGAAGGTTGAAACTCCGGTAAATGCTGTACCAAAATCAATTGATATTATGGAGTCAATTTCTGTTGCTGATCTTGCAAAGAAAATGAACCTTAAAGCTTCTGAAATTATTTCAAAGCTTTTCACAAGCTACGGTCAGATGGTAACAATCAACCAGACAATTGATCATGAAACAGCAGAGCTTCTTGCTTCTGAATATGGCTGCGAAGTTCATCTTATAAGCCTTTATGAAGAAACTGTAATTGAACGTGAACAGGATAAGGAAGAAGATCTTGAACCAAGACCACCAGTTGTAACAGTAATGGGACACGTAGACCACGGTAAGACAAAAACACTTGATGCAATCCGTCACTCAAATGTTGCAGCTGGAGAAGCCGGTGGTATTACACAGTCAATTGGTGCTTATTCTGTAACAACTCCAAAAGGAAAAATTACCTTCCTTGATACACCAGGTCATGAAGCATTTACAATGATGCGTGCCCGTGGTGCTCAGGTAACAGATATCGTAGTACTTGTAGTTGCCGCTGATGACGGCGTTATGCCTCAGACACTTGAAGCTATAAGCCACGCAAAGGATGCCAAGGTTCCAATCATCGTTGCAGTAAACAAGGTTGATAAACCGGAAGCTAATCCTGACCGTGTAAAAACACAGCTTTCTGAGCTTGGCCTTGCACCGGAAGAATGGGGTGGAGATACACAGTACGTTCATATTTCAGCTTTAAGAAAAGAAGGTATTGATGATTTGCTTGAAGCTATTCTGCTCCAGGCAGAAATGCTTGAATTAAAGGCAAACTACCATTGCCGTGCAGAAGGAAAGATTCTTGAATCCCGCATTGATCAGGGACGTGGTGTAGTTTCTTCTGTAGTAATCCAGCGCGGAACCTTAAAGCAGGGTGACCCGTTCGTTGCAGGAATCTATGCCGGCCGTGTTCGAGCAATTTTTGATGACCGTGGTAACCGTATTCAGGAAGCCGGACCTTCAACACCTGTTGAAGTACTTGGTATGGAAGAAATGCCGAATGCCGGTGATCCTTTCCAGGTAACAGAATCAGAACGCGAAGCAAAAGATATTTCTGCTAAACGACAGGAACTTAAACGTGTAGAAAAAGCTAAGAGTGTTAAAAAGACAACAATCGATTCGCTTTATAAAGATATTGCCGACAGTGAAGTTAATGAACTTAAGGTTATTATCAAGGCTGACTTGCAGGGTTCTGCCGAAGCACTCAAACAGTCTCTGGAAAAGCTTTCTACACGCGAAATCAGACTTTCTGTTATTCACTCAAGTGCGGGTGCAATCAACGAATCAGATGTAACACTTGCTGCAGCTGACTCAAATGCAATCATCATCGCCTTTAATGTACGACCTACACCTAAAGCAAAGGCACTTGCCGAGCAGGAGCAGGTTGAAATCAGAAAATATAATATCATCTATAAGTGTGTTGAAGAGATTCAGGCCGCTATGGAAGGTATGCTTCAGCCGGATACAAAAGAAGAAGTTATCGGTCAGGTGGAAGTTCGCGATACATTCAAGGTACCAAAGATCGGTGTTATTGCCGGTTGTGCGGTTATGGAAGGTGTTGTACGAAGAACTTCAAGCGTAAACCTTATCCGCGACGGTATTGTAAAATACACAGGAAAGATTTCTTCCCTCAAGCGCTTCAAGGATGATGCAAAAGAAGTTTCTGTTGGATTTGAATGCGGTATCGGTCTTGATAACTGGCAGGATATTCAGGTTGGCGATAAGTTCGAGATTTTCGAAATTGTTGAAGTTGCAAAGCATCTTGGTAAATCAATTGCCGAAGAAGAAGCTGAAGCTGCAAAACGCAATGTTACAGCTGCAGGTTCAGAAGGAGCTAAATAGTGGGACAGTACAGGATTCAGAGACTCAACGATCAGCTGCGTGATGAAATCTCCCAGCTGATTATGAGGGGTGAAGTAAAAGATCCTCGTGTAAATACCTTCCTCAGCGTTAATCGGGTGGAAGTTACGAATGATTTGTCCTATGCAAAAGCTTACGTTTCCACCTTTCTTACTGATAATCAGTTAAGAGTAGGGGTGGACGGGCTTAATGCTGCTGCCGGTTTTATTCAGAGAGAAATTGCAAAAAAACTCAGAATACGCCAGTTTCCAAAGCTTCAGTTTGTAGTTGATTCAGGTATGAAAAAAGGCTTTGAAATGGTACAAAAGCTTAATGAGCTTGAAAAACAAAGCGAACTGAACGAACAGAATCAGCCTGAGTCAAAAGAATAATGGACGGCATTGTTCTGCTGGCAAAACAGCCCGGTCTTACATCTTTTTCATCTCTTTTTAACGTAAAAAAAGCATTAAAAACAACCAAAGTTGGTCACACAGGAACCCTTGACAGTTTTGCTCAGGGGCTTCTTGTTGTATGCACCGGTCGTCTCACGAGGCTTGCCGGAAACATCACTGAGTTTGATAAAGAATACAAAGCCGTCATTTCTTTTGGCAGCGAAACAGATACACTTGAATATACAGGTAACATTATAAAAGAAACTGCTTTGCCAACCGAGCAGGCTTTAATTTCCGCTGTTGAAAGCTTTGTTGGTCCACAGCAGCAGGTTCCGCCTCAATTCAGTGCACTCCATGTAAACGGAAAACGTGCAAGTGATATTGCAAGAAAAGGTGGAGAAATCAGCCTGCCGCCTCGTCCCATAACAGTTTACAAGGCAGAAATTACAGAGCTTGAAAAAAACGCTCAGGGCCTTGTAGAAAGCTGCATGATTACTTTCCGTGTTTCAAAAGGAACTTATATCCGTTCTCTTGCCCGTGATATTGCAGATAAATGCGGCAGTTCAGGGCATCTTATAGGACTTTACAGAACACGAGTTGGAAACTTTTGCATAGAAGATGCTTCAGGTTTTTCTCTTCTTTCTGATTTTACAATTTCTGCGTGCAAAAAAGCAGTTGAAAGCTGGAAAAAAACTGCAAGAGCTGATGAAAAATCGCCAGAAAATGCTGGAAAAACTGCAGACCAAAAAAAACTTTATAACGAACAAAACCAGCTTATACAACAGGAGATTCCGGCAAAAATACAATCTTTTAATGAAGAAACAGCCCGTTTGTGCGGTTTTTATCCCCTTCATTTAGCTGACGAAGCAGCAGAAACTGCCTTTAGAAACGGTAAGCCCATTTTAAAAAGCTGGTTTATCGAGCATATTGATGATTTAGAAGAAGATTTGTTTGCAGTCTTTTCAAATAATAATGATTTTTGCGGACTTATAGAAAAAAAGGACAAAAAACACTTTTCCTACAGGTTTGTACTGGCTTTCAGCCGATAATATAATTAGTTTGTGTAATTTTTTTTATGCTGACTGATTTTTCTTTTTATGGTAATATTATTGCAATGAAAAAGATAAAATTATTTTCATCATTATTTTTACTCACAGCATTATTTTTCTCCTGCTCAAACGCTTCTACATCAAAGATAATTACAAGCGATGGAAATAATTTGCGCGAAGCTATTCAGAATAAAGAAAGCTCTGTAAACTGGACAAAACCTTTGGAAGAAAACCGTCTTTCTGAGCCAATCGATAAAAATGATAAGCTTACAGGCTCAGTCAAAGTTAATCCCGAAATCATGATGGTTTTAAAAAGTGATTTTCCACCGGTTTATCCATACATCGAAAACTTTGAAAGCCTTGATACAAGAGATATGCTCCCTGTATGGAATGGAATTATAAAAAAACTTTTTGAAGTACTTAATACCGATTTGAATAAGCTCCCTGAAAATATGATTGATAACAAATACATTTTCAATTATGTTTTCTTTATTTACGACCTAAAAACTGAATGGAAAGAAAAGTTTAAAGAAGAGTATAAAACAGAAAAAGCCTTTTCAAGCTACATAATCGGTAAACCTTTTATTTCAGATGATATTGTTCAAATACCGGTAAGATTAGCTGCCGAAAAGGGTACAGTAAGCCTTATGGTATATATCCGGAATGATGGAAAATATCTTATCAATCAGATTGAAATAAAACGGTGGGATTAACTATGGAAAATGAGAATCTGACAGGAATTGAAAGAGAGCTTGTTCTTCAATATTTAATTGACGGAAACATTCCCGTAACACTTACTCCTATTGATGAAAATGCAGAAACATATAAAATACATTCTTTTACTTCGCAAGTTTTCCCTGTTGCATTAAAGCCTGAGCATC
>JAEETM010000139.1 GCA_016290335.1 Treponema sp.
GTTCATCAATAATATGTGATTCAAAAATCTTTTGTGCAATTGTTTTTCCCATAAAAGCTCCGTTATAAAATCTATAAAATATTTTAATAGCAGAATAATCGGTATGCAAGCAATTTCACACCTTATTTTTTTATAGTTTTTTACAGTATTTAACTTTAATTTTCCTAGTTAAAAATACTTAAAAATGTGATATTATTGATTGTCGCATAAAGTTCGACAATGACACAATTTTTGTGCAACAATGACAATTAGTAATCACAAAACTTAGGATGGTAGCTATGTTTTTAGAAGGAAAAAATGTTTTGGTTTTCAAAAAAGGAAACGAAACTCTTATGATTGAGCCGTGGGGTAAGGATTCCCTGCGCGTTCGCTCAACTCTTGACCCTGCATTTATAGACAGAGACTGGGCACTTACCGAAAAAATAAATCACGGTACGGCAAAAGTAACTATTACGGAAGCTGGTGGACAAATATCAAACGGCCGAGTTACTGCAAAATTGAATAATAACGGCGTAATGTCTTTTTATAAAGATGATAAAGAGATTCTTCACGAGTTTTTCCGCTCTTATGACCCGTCTGCAACAAAACGTTCCTGCTGTACAAAAATCATAGCAAGGGAATATAAAGGCATAATCGGCGGAGACTACAAGCTTACAGTCCGCTTTGAACCGAATGATAATGAAAAGCTCTTTGGTATGGGACAGTATCAGATTCCTTACCTTGACCTTAAAGGCTGTGTTTTGGAGCTTGCACAGAGAAACTCTCAAATTTCAATTCCATTTGCAGTTTCATCACTTGGTTATGGCTTTTTGTGGAATAATCCTGCAGTTGGTCACGTAAACTTTGCTAAGAATATCACAGAATGGGTTGCAGAAAGCACAAAAGAACTTGATTACTGGATTACTGTTGCAGACACACCTGCAAAAATTGTAGAAAACTTTACAGAAGCAGTTGGACGTGCGCCAGTTCTTACAAACGACTATCTTGGTTTCTGGCAGTGTAAGCTTCGTTACCGCACACAGGAAGAAGTTCTCACCGTTGCCCGCAAATACAAAGAGCTTGGAATCCATCTTGATGTAATTGTAATTGACTTTTTCCACTGGCCTCGTCAGGGAGACTGGTGCTTTGACCCTGAATATTGGCCTGATCCTAAGGCAATGTGCGATGAACTCCACGCAATGGGCACAAAGGTTATGGTTTCTGTATGGCCAAGCGTTGATAAAAAATGCTCTCATTTTTACGAAATGCAGGATAAGGGCTATTTAGTTCGCACAGATCACGGTTCAAATCAGACTTACGACTTTATGGGCGACTGTCTTACCTTTGATGCAACAAATCCTGAAGCACGCGAATACCTGTGGCAAATCTGTAAGAAAAATTACGGTGATTATGGAATCGATATGTTCTGGCTTGATAATGCTGAACCTGATTATAATATTTATGATTTCAGCAATTACCGCTATCAGATGGGAACTGCGCTTTCCTGCAGTAACATCTATCCACAGCTTTACAGCAAGGCTTTTTATGACGGAATGAAGGCTGATGGTCGCAAAAACTTTGTAAACCTTGAACGATGTGCCTGGGTTGGAAGCCAGAAATACAGTCAGGTACTCTGGAATGGTGATGTTCAGTCCAGCTGGGAATGTCTTAGCGATTCAGTTACAGAAGGCTTAAACATTGGGCTTGCAGGAATCCCTTGGTGGACAACTGATATTGGCGGCTTTATGTATGGAAATCCAAAGGACCCTGGCTTTGTAGAGCTTTTGGAACGCTGGTTTGAGTTTGCCGTATTCACACCAATTCTTCGTCTTCATGGAGACCGCGATCCTCATGATATTCCTCCACTGGATAAGGACCCGCAGCGCGGTTATGGCGGCGGTTACCTTTATACCGGTCAGCCAAACGAAATCTGGTCTTACGGTCCTGAAGCTCAGAAGATTATGGAAGCACAGATTAAGCTCCGCGAATCACTTAAGCCGTACATTGCCGAAGTGATGAAGGAAGCAAGCGAAAACGGAAGCCCTGCAATGCGTACAATGTTCTACGAGTTCCCTGAAGACCAAATCTGCTGGGAGCTTAAAGACCAGTATATGTTTGGTTCTAAATATCTTGTTGCACCTGTTCTTAAAGCTGGTATGAAAGAGCGAAAGGTTTATCTGCCAAAGGGTAATTGGGAGAATCTTAATACAAAAGAAGTTGTAGAGGGTGGAAAATACATTACAGTTTCTACTCCTATAGATTCTATCCCGGTTTTTGTAAGAAAATAAGACCTTATGTCATCCCCGAACTTGATTCGGGGAACTCAAAAAAGTTTTAGGAGAATAAAAATGTCAAAAGAATATATTAAAGGTGCCAACCCATACATGCCGCTTTGGGAGCATGTTCCAGACGGTGAGCCTCGTGTTTTTGAATATAATGGCGAAAAGCGAGTTTATGTTTACGGTTCTCACGATACACTAAAAACTGAATACTGTGGTACTGACCAGGTTGTATGGAGTGCTCCTATTGATGATTTAACAAACTGGAAGTGTCACGGAGTATGTTATGAAGCAGCTGATAAAAGTGTACTTTTTGCTCCAGATGTTGTTCAGAAGGGCGATACCTTTTACATGTATGCGGCAGAGGCACGTGGTTCCAGAGTTGTAGTTGCTACAAGTAAAAATCCGGCCGGGCCCTTTACAAATCCTAAGCTTACGGAATTAGGCTTTGACCCTGGAGTTTTAGTTGATGATGATGGCCGCGTTTATGCTTACTGGGGCTTTTGTCGCAGCTGGTGTGCAGAGCTTAATGATGATATGGCCACAATAAAAGAGGGAACTCTTCATCATCATCCTATTGGACATTGTAGGGCAGACTGGGCAGACAAAAATGACGGTCACGAGGATTTGAAAGCCTGCTTTTTTGAAGCTTCCTCTCCAAGAAAAATTGCCGGTAAGTATATCTACATCTATTCAAAACGCTGCAACAATCACGTTCCAGAGCTTGGTGTTTATGAAGACTGCAACGGCTTTTTGTCCTACAAGCAGAGTGATAAGCCTCTCGAAGGCTACAAAGATGGTGGCGACATAAGCTTTAACGGTGGTGAAATTATTACCGGTGCTGACGGAAAGGGAATTATGACCTACCAGTGGGGCAACAACCACGGAAGCCTTATGCAGGTAAACGGTAAGTGGTATATTTTCTATCATCGTCAAACTGGAACTAATGAATATTCACGCCAGGCAATGCTGGAGCCAGTTGATGTAGCTGTTGATAAAAATGGCCGCATATTTATTGGAAAGATTACTTATAAGGATGGTGAGCCTGTTGCCTCTTGTCCTGTAGAAATGACTTCTCAGGGTGCCCACGTAAACGGTCTTGATGCCTTTAAGATAATTTCTGCCGGTTATGCCTGTCATATTTACGGCGGTAAAGAAAGAGCTTACATTAAGGCAGTTTATGACAAGCGTGATGATATAAGTGCGCCGGTTTCCAATATTACCACCGGTCTTACAGTCGGCTTCCGCTATCTGCAGTTTGGCAGCAATACACCAAAAAGTATTACTGTTTACCTGAATGAAGTTTCTCAGGATTTTACCTTGAAGGTAAGAGTTGATGAATACAAAGGTAAGGTGATTGCAAGTAGCTGTGTAAAAGCCGGACAAACTGAAGTAACAATTCCTCTGAATGACGGCATAATCGGAAAGCACGCGGTATACTTTGAGTTTACATCATCATCAGATAAGCCGTTCTGCGAGTTTGATAAGTTTACATTTGATTAAGGATTTACCACGTTAATTGGTTTTCCTTCAAGCCAGGACTTCAGGTTATTGTACGCAATGCCCTGAAGTCTTTTTCTTGTCTCATACGGTGCCCACGCAATGTGCGGTGTAATAACACAGTTTTTAGCTCCACGCAAAGGACAATTATCACTCATTGGTTCTTCGGCAAGAACATCAGCGGCAAAGCCTGCAAGCTGTCCATTATTTAAGGCATCGGCTAAATCTTTTTCTACAATAAAACCACCGCGTGCCGTATTTATAAGATAAGCTGTTTTCTTCATCAGCTTTAAGGAATCTTTGTTTATTATGTTTGCTGTCTGCTCTGTAAGAGGAGCGTGAAGGGTAACAAAATCTGAGCGGGACATCAGCTCTTCAAAAGTCACTTTTTCCGGCATTCCTTCTTTTGGAGTTCTTGTACAACAGATAACATCCATGCCGAAAACTTTTGCAATTTCTGCAACCTTTTTACCAATGTTTCCATAGCCGAAAATACCAAGAGTTTTTCCGTTCAACTCCATAAGTGAAGAGTTCCAGAAACAAAAGTCACGGCATTTTATCCAGTCGCCATTTTGTACGGAGTCATTATGAATTGAAACCTGGTTTGTAAAGTTTAAGATAAAAGCAAAAACATGCTGTGCAACTGAATCTGTAGAATAAGCCGGAATGTTTGTAACAACTATGTTATGTTTTTTTGCGGCCTGGATATCAACAACATTATAACCGGTTGCAAGAACACCAACATATTTAAGGTTAGGGCAGGAATTGAAAATCTCTTCTGTGAGTTTGATTTTGTTCAGAAAAACAGCATCTGAATTGCCGATACGTTCTGCTACAAGGTCAGCAGGAGTCCGTTCATAAACAGTAATTTCTGCAAGCTCTTTAAATGCATCCCAAGGTAAGTCACCCGGATTCACTGCATGACCGTCTAGAATTGTAAGTTTCATAAAATCAAAAATCTGTTGAGAAAGCTGGAATTAGCCTAATACATCAACACCGCAGGATGATATTGCAGCATTTATTGCAGCTTCCTGGCTTTCATCACCGTAATCAACAAGAACCTGTGATTTGTCACAATTTGCTGTAACGCCTGTTACGCCGGCAACTCCCTTTACGGCAGCTTCAACCTTAGAAGCTGTATCTGGATCGAACATTCCGACTACATATATCTTTTTCTGCATTATAGCACTCCTATAATAAAACTTTTTTTATTAGTTCAATTATAAACTAGAATACTGGTAATTTCAAGGTCACTAGCGGAACTAGCGGAACTATATGTTTTATTTAAATAAAACATTTTAATAAGTTCCGCTATAAGTTCCGCTGTAATTTTTGCTATGCAAAAATTACCACTATGAAGTATTTATGATTTTGTAATACTTTATAATAGAATTGTGGGATTTTATTAAAGTTTGATTTGTCATATTCGAGCTCGACCCGAATGTCTCTCTTTACAGATTCTCCGGTCAAGCCGGAGAATGACAATTTATTTTACGCAATCTTTTCAAGCACGCGTTTTTCGTTGAACAGGCCCATAAAGATCCCACCTAAGGCACAGCAGACTGCAGCAACGATGGCAACTACTCGGTAACCGGTACCGTTTCCAGCTCCGATTGTGGCAAGTGATGTAAAGACAAGCATGGCAATACTCTGACCACACTTCATGGCAAAGGTGCGGGCCGCATAGAACATTCCGCTGCGGTTTTCTCCGGTTGTAACTTCATCACTCTGGGCAATGTCTGCAACCATAGCCTGCGGACAGATTCCAAAGATTGCCTGCGGGAATGCACCAAGAACTACAATCAGAACAGCCTGTACATAAATATTTAATCCAAGGCGAGGACCGCAGATACCTGTAAATCCGAATGTAAGAAGGAAGCCCACAAATGCTGCAATAACAAGCTTTTTCTTACCGAAGCGGTGAGTAAGCTTTGTTACAAAAGGATAAACAAGCAGAGACAGGGCAGTGAGTCCGACAAACATAATCGTAGACCACGATTCGTTGAATTGCAGCAGGCTTGTTACAAAGAAAGGTAAACCAGTCTGGAACATTGTAAGTCCAAACCAGTAAATAATATCCTGGATTACGAATACGCGAAAATCAGGATTTTTGAATGTTTTTAGGAGTGAACTCATCATAGAGCTGTTACCCGGCTTTATTTCACAGTAATCATTTTCTTTGATTGTAAATACAGGAACGAGCATGAAGATTGTTGCGAGTACGGCAAGAATTACAAAAGTGAGTCGCATTGCAGGGATTCTTCCCATACCGCCGCCAATAAAGGTGCCCCAGATTACTGGAGCTGTATAGCCGATTGCAGTACCAATGATGAAGGTGAGTGAAATGCACATTGAAAGCTTGAGTTTTTCGTCCTGAGTGTGGGTGAGTTCTGCCAAAAGAGAGGTGTATGGCGTACAGTAACAGGTGATTGCAAAGTAATATGCTGCTACAAATACAAATAACCATACTGTGTTTATTGCCGAAACGTGATTTACAGGGGCGCAGAATACGAGTACAAAGATGAGTCCGAGAGGTATTGCACTGTATTTTAAGAATGGAATGCGGCGACCAAGAGGATGACGGCACTTATCGGACCAGTTGCCAATCAAGGGATCAGTAATTGCATCAAAAATACGACCGCCTGCCGTAATAAGCCCTATAATTGTTAGTATACCGAATACAACCCGGCCTTCGGGTATAAGACTTATCATACCTTCTGCTTTTGCTGCAGCATCCGGCTGGTAAAAATACACAAGCCAGGAACCAATAAGTCCCGAGATGATTGACCAGCCCAATTGTCCTATGGCATAACACCACATCTTTCCTTTTGTTAAGCTTTTCATATTTCCTCCTGATT
>JAEETM010000140.1 GCA_016290335.1 Treponema sp.
ATCAGACAGTATAGATGCCGTAATTGTTGTGACCAATTCTTTCTGCCACAACATCTCAATTCAAAATCTTTCCAAAGAGCTTGAAGGCCTTTTGCCAAAGCCTGTAATTTCAGTCTCTAATCCTCTTAATTTGCCAACAAATCAATACACCTGCGTTTCCTGCGAACAGGCTTATGAACAGATAATTGAACACCTTATAAAAAAGCACAACAAAACAAAAATCGCCTTTATGTCAGCCGCCCTTACCCATTCCCCAGAATCCGAGGAGCGAGAAAGAGCCTTCCGCCTTGCTATGCAAAAATACAATTTACCAGTAAATGAAGATTTTATTTTTGCCGGAGATTTTACTCCACGTTCTGCTTACGATGCAATTAAAGGTCGTTTTAAAGAAGGAGATAAGATTCCTTTTGATGCCCTGCTCTGTGCAAATGATTACATGGCTGCAGGAAGTGTGAGTGCTTTTTCTGAGCTTAAAGTTGCCATTCCAGAGGATGTCTGCATTGTAGGTTTTGATGATGCCGAAATTGCTTCTGTCTGTTCGCCAACTCTTTCTACAATCAGCCAGAATGTTTCAATGACCGGCTATAAAGCTGCTGAGCTCGCCTATAATGCTTTGTCTGCTTCTGATGGATTAAGTAAAAAAGAAGTGATTCAATTAAAGCCTATGTTCAGACAGTCTTGCGGCTGCTTAAATAAAAATCAAAAACATGAATATATGGATTTAGACGGCCAGATTCTTGAATGTGAAACAACTGCAATGGCGGAGCTTGGACTTTTTTCTAACGGCTTAAATGATATGGCAACACTTTATCACATACTTAACATGACCGATTCTGTTACAAGCATAAACAGATTTTTCCACACGGTCGTAACCAATCTGGATGTTGTTCATATAAGAATGCTTGCAATGTGTATTTATGATCAGCCCGTAAATCTTAGTCCGCATGATGATTTTGAAATGCCAGACACAGCCCGCCTTCTTATGATGATTGATGAAGACCGTCAGATTGAAGAAAACTATTATTCAAGAGGTGGCATTGAGTTTTCTCCAAAAAAAGAAATCCTTCCAGGTGGCATGGAGGATTTGGCACAAGGTAACTATTATATTCTTCCAATCTTCCTGGAAAATATGAATTATGGCTATCTTATCTGTAAATTGCCATCTAATAAGTATTCTTTTTATTCAATCTTCTTAAAAGTTTTGGTAAACGCCTTTGTTCATTCTTATGTTTATACCAAAAAGGAAGAAGAACACGCAAATCTTGCCGAAAAAAATCAAACTCTTAATTTTCAATCCAAAACCGATGAGCTTACAAAGCTTTTTAACCGCCGTGGCTTTTATGAATATGGTCAGCTTTTACTTGATGCTGCAATTGCCGCTGGAAAGAAAGGCTCAATTTTCTTCTGTGATTTAGACGGCCTTAAAACCATAAATGACACCTGGGGTCACGAAATTGGCGACCTTGCAATAAAAACAGAAGCCAAGGTTTTGCGAGCGGCCTTTAGAGATTCCGATATGGTTGGAAGATTAAGTGGCGATGAGTTTGGCGTAATTGCACCTGGTCTGCCAGCCAGCAAAGTTGAAAAAATCCGAGAACGCTTTAAAGTGATTAATGAAGAATTATCAAAAGAAGCAAAACTTCCATTTACACTTTCAATCAGTATTGGGCCTGTGGAATTTAACTCCAAAAATACTAATCTCAAAGAATTACTCAAAGCAGCAGATAAAAATCTTTATGAAGAAAAGAAAATAAAGCATGCTTTGCGTGATGCAGTTAAAAAATAATGCCGGGTCTAGCCCGGCACTAACAGTTACAGTGCGGCACTGGCTTACCGCACTGGCAACAAGTTGTCATTCCCTTGCTTGACAAGAGAATCTATTTACTCAACAAATTGTTCAAATGCTTTACAAACTCAGCTGGCTCTTTGATTTCCATACCGGCAATCATGAGGGCCTGGTTTAGAAGAACTTCGGCAACATCTGCAATTGTAGCTTCATCATCGCAATCCTTAAGGCGGGCAACAATTGGATGATCACCGTTTACTTCAAGAATTGGCTTTAAGTCTGGTCCTGGCTGTCCCATTGCCTTCATCATCTGAATCATCTGGTAGCTTGGGTCGTTTTCATCAACAACAATACAAGATGGATTTTCGCCGCTCAAAGTTTTAGAAAGCTTAACTTCCTTTACCTTGTCGCCAAGAGCCTTTGCAATCTTTTCGGTAACAGGCTTGAACTCTTCTTCCTTCTTCTTTGCTGCTTCCTTGTCGCCGCCCAAATCTTCATCAGAACCACTGCGGTTTACAGCCTTAAGCTCAAACTCATTCTTGTATTTACCAAAACCTGGAATAACAATATCATCAATTTCATCATCCATGATAAGAACTTCAAAGCCCTTGTCTGTGTAAGCCTTAACCAGCGGATTTGCACGAAGGTTCTTTTCGTCTGAACCTGAGATGTAGAAAATAGCCTTCTGCTCAGGCTTCATTCTCTGAACATAATCTGCAAAGCTTGTATAGTTTCCGTCGCCAATGCCGCTTGCATCTGTAGACTTAAAACGTACAATTTCTGCAATTTCATCACGGTTAGCATAGTCGCTGTACAAGCCTTCCTTCATTGGGCGGTTGAAGTTCTTAACAAACTTGCCCCACTTTTCAATAGCTTTTTTATCGTCGTCGGTTCGTTTGTCTTCTTCAACAGCACGTGCTTTATCAGCAGCCTCACCAAGCTTCTTAAACTCGCTAAGCAATTTTTTTACACTGGCAGATTTAATTGTTTCCAAAATCCTGTTCTGCTGCAAAATCTCACGGCTAACATTCAATGGTAAATCTTCGCTATCAATAATACCACGAACAAAACGCAAATAACTTGGCAAAAGCTCGCGGTCATCATCAGTGATGAAAACTCGTTTTACATAAAGCTTTACGCCGCTCTTGTAATCTGCCTGATACATATCAAAAGGAGCTGTCTGTGGAACATAGAAAAGTGTTGTATATTCCTGAGTTCCTTCTGCGTGTGTGTGAACGTAATGAAGCGGATCCTGGCCGTCGTGTCCGATTGTTTTGTAGAACTCGTTGTAATCGGCTTCCTTAAGCTCGCTCTTTGCACGTTTCCACAAAGCACTGGCGCTGTTTACCTGATCAACCTTGTTTTCGCTGCCGGTAACGTTGCCTTTATCATCATATTTTTTCTGCTCGTAATGGAGGTAAATTGGGAATGCAATATGGTCTGAATATTTTTTAATCAGCTCTTCAATCTTCCAGCGGGAAGCAAACTCCTTGCTGTCGTCGTTCAAATGCATTTCAATTACAGAACCGCTAAGCTCTACTTTGTCAAAACCGTATTTTTTTGCTGTAGCAGAATCTGGGGCAACTTCATCAATTTCATAAGAGTTTGTACCGTCTGAACTCCAGTGCCAGATCTTTCCGTCGCCGGCAGCCTTTCTTGTATAAACATCGATTTTATTGGCTGCCATAAAGGCTGAATAAAAACCAACACCAAACTGACCAATAAGTGCAGAATCTTTTGCAGCTTCGGCAGTCAAGGCTTCCATAAAGGCCTTTGTACCGGAACGTGCAATTGTACCAAGGTTGTTTGTCAAATCCTCGTCTGTCATACCAATTCCGGAATCCTGAACAGCCAGCGTACCAGTTGCCTCATCAAAAGTGATGTCGATTCTCGGCTCAAACTTAATTGCTTTATAAGCCTCATCCGAAACTGTAAGATACTTTAATTTGTCCAATGCATCCGAAGCATTAGAAACAATCTCGCGCAAAAAAATGTCTTTATTTGAATAAAGTGAATGAATAATTAATTTAAGAAGCTGATTAACTTCTGTTTGAAACTGATATTTTGCCATGTGTGAATACCTCTAAAAAGAATGTTTATCTTTAAAAATAATAACAAAAAGGTATTTTCGACAAGTGTTTTTTTCAGGAGGCTCCCACCCGTTTCACGGGTGGTCGGGCTTTCCGCCATTCCGCTATCGCTCCAGCCGCTTCCTTCACTCTGTCATTGTCGGGAAAACCCGACAATCCCATCGTTCAGTCCAGTGGCCACCTACGGTGTGGCTCCAATCCCTAGCCTATTTTACGGTTTTTTTCTTTAATCGATTTTTTCTAAAATAACAATGTAAAAGCAAATTTTAATGGAACATCACTATTTATATCTTCATAAATCTTTGTAAAAGGACTATATATTATACATGTTTTTAACATAAAAAAAGGAAAATCAAACTGAATACCTGCTTCAATTTGAGCATCTATATATGGATCTGTCCATAATAAATTGATATCACCCCCACAAAATACATCAACATATCTTGATGTTACCCCATAATCTATTCCAATTCCTAAACCAGCAAATCCAAAACCATTCTTGTGTATAAAATTCAATTTTGTTGATAAATATGTTGAATCTCTTTCAAAGTAACAAAAATCCAAAAGTATACCACCATATTGTCCTTTACTGTTAAGATAAAATCCTATTCCATACCCTTCTCCCAAAACGAAATCATTATTCTGTGGAACAGGATGATTTTCTTCTATCTCTTGAGGTTGAACTTGTACAATTTGTTGCTCTTGTTCTTTTTTAGGTTGTGTATTCTTTTTCATTTCTGGTGGTAAAGGAAGATTATATAAGTAACTTGGATAATTTATGCAAAACTTTTCATCTGGTCGCAATTGTATTTCTTCCCCATTCGCAACATAACCATAAACAACATATCCTAGATTATCTGTCCAGGTCGGATCTATCCAAAACCAAACTCCATCACTTCGCTGAATCCAAAGCCATTCGTGATATGTTGCTCTAACTCCGTTTAATCCTTTATGCGCTTTAACATTTTTTTCATATTTTTTTTTCAAAGATATTCCATTATGAATGACATCAGCTTTTTCTGCAGAGACAGGATCTTCCAATTGTAGTTTATTGCTATCTGAAGCGACATAAACTAAATACCACTCTTGATTTACCATTCCTGCTTTATTATATGAAGACTGATATTTTTTTATATCATCCCACGCAAATTGTGCATAATCAAAACAAACACCATAAAAAGTAGCAGTACGAGTCATATCACCAGACATTTTTTTGAATCTTTCCGCAAGCATTTTAGGTGTATAATAATCATGAGGATCATCATTCCATCCCCCGCCAGCCTGTGTTGCTGAATATTGTCCAATACATGCTGTTTGCATTGCGAGGTCTTGTATGATGTTGGTAAAACTGTCGGGATAGAGAAAGGAATTAAGAAAGAAGAAAAGAAAAAAACAATTGAAAATGCTTTTATTGAATTTCATTATTACTATTATTTAATAATTCATATTTCTATTTATAATAATATAAGTTAAAAGGCATATTACTTAGCTTTTCTTCTGTTTTTGATTTATCTTGTTCCCATAAGGGAAGATTCTTCTTTGCTTTTTTTACTCTTTCTAAATCATAATTAGGATTATCTACTAAATAGTATTCTGTTTCATAACGATAACCTGTTCGTTCTACATATTCTGTGTGCCCTGTTTCAATAGGTTGATAACCTCCTTTTAATGTTCTCGCTCCTATATCGCCTGAAACCCACACAGCTTCTGTATAGGTATATGGAACTTGAATTTGTCGTGATTTTGTTAATGTTGGAGATGAACAATTCTCTATAACCCAATTACAAGTTTTTATATTATCAATACATTTTTGATAATATTGAACATTTTTTTCATAATCGTTATACGCAATTTCATCAATTTCTAAATCAAATTTATAAGCCAGATAGTTTTTAAATTTTGTATCATATCTAATATAAATAAATGAACTAGAAATATCAGAAAACAATATTGTTTCACCTTTTTTTATTGTTGGCTCCATTGAATCTTGAAAGATATAATCTTTTGCTCTACCTTTTTCTATATCATCCTTCATCCATAAAAAAATAATAGTATTAAAATCTTTATATAATGAATTTTGTATATTTGGTAAAAAAAAGTTCGATCCTTCAAAATCATTTTCAGAAAGTTTTGTCCTAGAATATATATATTTGACATCATTATCTTTTCCGATTTCTGTTGATACACAATTTGTAAATAAAAAAGAAAAAGTAATAAATAATAAAATAAATAATTTTCTCATTTGCATACTCCTTGATTTGTTTCTGATATATTAGCCTGTAATAATCTAGTTAAAAACTCTTTTAAAACAATATTTGCTTCTTCTATTTCCATTCTTTTATTTGTGTCTGTTAGTAAAGTATCACCATGAAATAATTCACATCTGATTTTATAAATCTCTGTAAAAAGTTTTTCTATCATTGAAAAATCTGGTAAACTATGATTTTGAAAAAATGCCTTTGATTCATATATTTTTATTTTCTTCAATAAATAATTTTCGTTTTT
>JAEETM010000005.1 GCA_016290335.1 Treponema sp.
GATTTTACCCGTCCACTTGTCCTGATGATTGGAAACGAAACCATGGGTTTAAACAAAGCCTTTAAGGAATACTGCGATGTTCTTTGTACAATTCCAATGGATGAAAAATCCTATGCAACTTCCTTTAATGTAGGTTGTGCTGCATCGATTATGATGTACGAGGTTACAAGGCAGCGCAGGGAATAGAAAAGGAGGCCCTTATGGATATTAAAGAAGCGATTAAGCAAAGACATTCGGTTAGACAGTATAAGACTTTGCCTTTAGAAGCAGAAGCAAAAGAAAAATTGACTGAGCTTATAAAGGAATGTAATTTACAAAGTGGCTTGAATATCCAGCTTGTTTGTGATGATCCGGAATGCTTTGATACATTTTTTGCACCCACCGCAATAAATCAGCAGAAGTTTTTTGTTTCCCTGGAGAATGACGAGCCTGTAATTACAACAAAGGGCGGTCCAATGACGAAGATTGATTTAGGAATTGTAAAATATAATTTCGAAGCTGCCTCAGGACATAAATGTAAGTAATAACAGTTTTCTGAGGCAAGCTTTTACAGCTCAAAGGTTTTAATCTTTTGTGCAAGTTCCTGTGTATTATGAAGATTTTGATCTGAGCTGTAAGAAACCTGTTTTACCGCAGTAGAGATGCTATCTACGCTTTGAGTCATAAGTTGCATGCTGTCCGTAATACGGCGGGTAACTTCGGCAAGAATACCCATTTCCTTTACAACCTGGTCTGCATCACCGAGCATTTCGTTAGAGCTTGATTTTACGACAACCGTAGAATCATTAATACTCTTCATTGCATCCAAAACCTGTTTAT
Source organism: Treponema sp. (assembly GCA_016290335.1). The sequence continues at coordinate 820 of JAEETM010000005.1, forward strand.
TTCCTTCATTCTGTTCGTCCATTGCATTTTTAACTACAATCTCTTGTGAACGTACTGTTTGGGCAAGGTCGTAAATTATATCAAACTGTTGTCTAACTTCCTCTACGCTGGTGGAAATCTGTGCAATAAGTTCAGAAAGAGACTTCAGGCTTGTATCAATATTTTTACCTTGAGCACTTGACTGTTCGGCAAGCTTTCTGATTTCGTCGGCAACAACAGAAAAGCCTTGTCCAGCTTCTCCGGCGTGTGCAGATTCAATTGCGGCATTCATTGCCAGAAGGTTTGTCTGGCTTGCAATTGTCTGAATAATCTTGCTGGCATCCATAAGACCGGAAGACTGCTGCTGAACCTCTTCTGCAACTCCAACCGCATGCTGAATTCTGTTACGGCCTTCCTCGGAGGCAGAGCCCAGTTTATCAACAGCTTCTGTGTTTTTTTCCAGGATTTGAGTAACCGAATTAATATTTGCAACCATTTCATCAACCGCTGCCGATGACTGTGTTACTGCTGCCGACTGAGATTCAATGCTGTTATTCAGCTCGCGAATCCTTGTAACAATTTGATTTACAGAAGCATTTGACTCTTCAACACCAGCCGATTGATTACTCATTTCTGTCTGAACCATTTGAATATTATTGGAAATATCATCAACGTTTCTTGTAGCAGAAGCAAGACTAGTTTTAAGCTCATCGGCACTTTGTGTGGAGTTCTGTGCAGAAGCAGACATATCTGTAAGAAGACTCTTTGTTGTTTCGCGGAAAAGGTTGATGTTGTTTACAAGCTCTCCAATTTCACAGCGGCATTCAACCTTCAAAGGCTCAATATTATAATTCCTGTTGGAAAGCTCTTCTGTATGAGCTTTTACCGCATTAATGCCCTTATCTATAGAACGAATTGTAAAGAACGTGCTGGCAAGATTTATAAGCGCAAATACAATTCCAATTGGCAGAACCTTTTTTATCATAAGATAATGGGTTCCTTTTTCCAGATTTGTAGGAACAGAAACAACATGTTCAAAAATCAATACAAGAGAAGCAACAGCCAGAAGAATTACAATGTTTGTTCTCTGACTGAATGACATAAGCTGAACTTCCTTGTAGTGAGGGAGCCAGAAGAGAGATTTGTCAACCTCAGCCAGAAGCATAACAAATCCAATCATAGAAAAACCAAAGGCTAGTCCCCAGACAACAGTAAGCCAGGAAGCAAAGGAATCCCGGTTATTTTCAAAGTTATGATAATGTATGCCAAGTTGATTGGCACGCCAGATAACTCCAAAGGCAAGAAGTGCGTATAAGGCCAAAACAATTCCAATATTTATGTTATACCAGAATTTAAAATACAGGTTTGTAGATCGGATAGCTTTTTCAGAGCGGTCATAAGCTGCAAATTTTTTCCTCAAAAGGGTATACATAAAAAGCGGAACTAAAATAAAAGCAAAAACTGCAATAACATCCAGAAGTGGATCAAAAGCAATACTGGTATATTCATGAACATTCACAGCTTCTGTAAACATGGCAACCGGACCAAACAATAGGACTGGAGCTACATAACAAAGAAGCAGCCAGCCAAAAATACTAAACTTAAACTTTCCACGGTTTTCAAAAGTATGTTCCATATAATTACCTCCACATTTTAAGGCTGTTTTTAAAGTCTACACTCCATTCAGCTAGAAAACAACAATAAAGAAACCAAATAAATATAATCTTTTGATATAAAACATCATGTTATTTGTGATTATTTTTGCTTTTCGTGCACGATTTTTTACAATTCGTGTACTTATTTTATAAAAAGCGAAATAAAATATGTTATACTATAATTAAGAAAAACAAACACAGGAGAATCAAAAAAAAGTGAAGTACAAATTTCCAGAAAATCTTTATACGGAAGTGCGTATAGAAGATAATTACAGTGCAAATTATTATTTGAAGGATGATGATGCAGAAGGTAACGGAGAGGTTTCTGTTATCGGGGCAAAAATCAGAGTCTTTGATGGAAAAATGTGGTATACAAGCACCACCAATGATTTGGATTCAATTCAGGCTGAAATTGACGGACTGGCAAAAATTGCAAAGCCAAATCCTACTATTCTTAAAAACAAGATTGTAAAAAACTTTTCGGTAAACAAGGCCGAAATTTTAAAATTCCAGGATGAAAACAGTGTCCGCAAGCTTACTCTGGAGCAGCGCGAATCAATCTGCCGCAATTACCGCAAACTGTGTACGGATAAATCTGTACCAGAAATTAAAATGACCCATACTTCCTTCTGGTGCAATTCAAAAATAAAGAGCTTTTACACAAGCAAAGGAACAGAAATTGTTCAGGATTATCAGCGCTGCGGTTTTTCAATCGGGCACGAGCTTAATGTAAACGGTGGAAACTTCCGTGCCGGTAAATTTTTTCTGGAGTTTTACTACAAAGATTTGCTCAACCGCGAAGATGAAATAAATGCCGAAATTGCCCGAAGCGTTGATTATGCAAGAAAGGCAAAGCCTGTTGTTCCTGGCGAATATGTTTGCGTTCTGGCTCCAACAGTTACTTCAGTCTTTACTCACGAAAGCTTTGGTCACAAGTCAGAGGCTGATTTTATGCTCAATGATAAAACCCTGCAGGATGAGTGGGTTATGGGCAAAAAGGTTGGTAACGAAAAAGTAACTATTATAGATGAAGGAGAGGGACTTCTTAACGGCTATTGTCCTTATGATGATGAAGGTAACAAAAAGCAGAAGGTTTATCTGATGAAGGATGGTGTGCTCACAGGTCGTCTCCACGATGCAAAATCGGCCGCAATCTTAAAGGAAAAGCCAACCGGTAACGCCCGTGCTCAGGATTTTTACTGTTCTCCAATGGTAAGAATGACAAACACCTATATGGCTGCCGGTAAGGATGATCCTGAAAAAATCGTAAGCGAAGTAAAGGATGGTATTTATGTTTACGACTGGAACTACGGAACCGGTAACTCCACCTTTACAATCCAGCCGCAAAAAGCCTACAAAATCAAGGATGGAAAAATTGCTGACCCGATTCTTGTAAACGTAATCACCGGTTCTGTTTTCCAGACACTTTTTGATATTGATGCAGTTGGTACCGACCTTAAGTTCTTTAGCGGAACCTGCGGTAAAAACGGCCAGTCCATGCCAACAGCTACCGGTGGCCCGACAATCAGAGTAAAAAAACTGACAATAAATTAAAAGATTCCCGGGGCAAGCCCGAGAATGACAGTGAGGAAAAAATGGAAAAAGAAAAATATACACAGCGAAATAAATATTCAACAGTAAAAATTGTAGAAAACAAAATAGTTTCCTTTGATAAAACCGATGCAATCCAATATTCCTTTAGAGTTTACAAGGATGGATTTGCCGGCATTCATTATCAGCAGGGAAAAATGAGCGACGAGGAAGGCTTTGCCAAGGCAGAAAAGAATCTTGAGTTGAAGAGACCTTATCCTTTTGAGCTGGAAACTGGTGTTCGTTCCCGTGATAAAACCGAAAAGCCTTTAACCGACGAAGAGCTTATGTCCACTGCAGAAAAAGTACTTAAATATCTTCACAAAAAATATCCCGATTACACCTTTAATGGCAATGTTGGAACTTCCCTCTGGGATGAGCACGTTGAAAACTCCCGTGGAATGGATTATTCCTGCAAGGATGGCAACAGTGTAATTGGACTTTCCTTTAAGCATAAGGACAGCAAGGATATTTCCGATGGTTACATCAGCTTTAATCAGCGCACAATTAAGCTCCGCCATTTCTACAAGATTGCAGATAACTTTCTTGAAAACTTTACAAAAACACTGCCTATGCCGGAAGAGTGTATTATAGTAGATAAATATTATGATTATACCGGCAAACTTAATGAAAGTCTGAGCCTTGAAAAGCTTAAGCTTGGTACATCTCTGCTTAGCGGTAAGGTTGGCCAGAAGCTTTTCTCTGATGATTTGACAGTTCTCCACGATGTAAGCGACAAAAACACCTGGATGGCTTCCTTCTGGGATGGAGATGGAGTTGTTCCAAAGGGCGATAAGGTTTACTTTATAAAAAACGGCAAGCTTCTGCGCGGTTATTGTGATAAAAAAATTGCAAAGAAGTTCAGAACAAAGACAACTGGTAACGCAGGTTGTAATTATTCAGATATTCCTGGCGGCAACTTTAATTCAATGACCTTGAAAATCGGCAACAAATCTGTAAAAGAGCTGCTTAACGGAAAGCTTGGAATTATTCCTGTACAGTCTTTTGGTGGCGGCTTTAAGGAAAAGGGTGAATACACAATGCCTGTTCAGATTGGCTTGCTCACTGATGGTGAAAAGATTCTTGGTCGTGTTCCGCCTTTTACAATCAGCACAAACATGTTCGATATGTTCGGTAAGGATTTTATTGGCGTTGCAAAATACAATAAGGAAATCTTTAACGACAAGGTTATGCTCTTTAAGTGCCAGGTTGGAAAGCTTTAAGGGGATTGTCGGGTCAAGCCCGACAATGACACCTAAAATGTGCAGTTTTGTTTTACAAAACTGCAAGCAAAGGCGGAAAAAGTTTGCACTATAATGAAGCAGAAGCCTTTGCTAAAATCAGCTCACAGTTAGGAATTGCAATAGTCCAGAAGTCCTTTAGCGGAATATTGCGAACCTGGCTGATTATGCTGTTATTCATTGCCCCGTGCCCGACAATAAGAACATCTTTTCCGTTTTTAAGGTCGGGTTCAACAACTTCCTTCAAAAACTGCCCTGTTCGGGCAAAAAGCTCTTCAAAAGATTCAGCCCCATCCTGAGCAACATAATGCTCCGGGTCTTTAAAAAACTTGTAGATAGGACAGTCCGGCTTTTCGAATACATTTACAGTACCTTCATATTTACCAAAACACATTTCTGCCAGCCGGTTATCGGTAATAATAGGGACAGCTTTGCCTTCTTTGGCACGGTTTTCCAGCATGAGTCTTGCAGTTTCCTGGGCACGAATCAATGGGGAGCAGTAGCATACATCAAAATTGATGTTTTTGTAGTGTTCTCCGGCATCCCGCGCCATTTTTCGTCCTTCTTCATTCAGCGGGATGTCTGTTCTGCCCTGGAGCTTGTACATAGCGTTCCAGTCTGTTTTTCCGTGTCGAATAATATAAAGCATATTTTAGGCTTTTTCCTCCAGAGGCTTTATCTTCCTTGCCAGATACACAAAGGGTGTATCCAGTACACTCGTAAACACATAAATTATATAACATGCGGCGGTAATTCCAATAAGTTCTTTGAAAGAATAAATGCCCAGGAAGGCGCCAAAGTTGAAAATTACAATGTTTACAAGCTGAGAGAATAAAGTAGAAAAATTATTGCGAATCCAGAGGAACTTTTTGTTGTCGCCGGTCTTTTTTTCGGTGAGGTCCCACCATTTGTGGTAGAGCCATACATCAAAAAACTCGGAAACAATGTAAGCAATAAGACTTGCAAGAAGAATGCGCGGTGTGTTAGAAAAAAGTGCTTTTACAGAAGGCATTGCCCAGTCAGCCTCAGCAGGAATGTAGTGTACCCACAGAAAAGAAAGCACAATAAAGAGCACAGTGGTAATAATTCCCACATAAACACCCTTGTTTGCCTCTTTTTTACCATAAATCTCACTCAGAATGTCTGTAGCAAGAAAGCTGGAAGCAAAAAGTGTGTTTCCAAGAGTCTGATCCATACCAAAGGCGTGAACCAGAATAGTTACCTCGATATTTGCAAAAACAGCACAAATACCAATCCATGCGAACAAGCCGCTTTTTCCAAAAATCTTAAGGAAAAGCAGAGTCGCCCCAAAAGAGATTAAAAGTGAAATAATAAGTAATAATTCGTTCATACGTTGACCTGGTTTTGTTTTACGACAGGAAGGACTTCGAACTGTCGATTAGAATTAAATCAGGCAGATTTTAGCAGAATAGGGCAGGAAAGGCAAGCAGAAAGATTGTCACATCAAGTGCGACAATGACATTTTGTAGAAGTTTGACAATGACATAAGAGTATTTCCCTATGAATATAGAAACTTTTTGTTGAAAAAAGCTAAAAATGTCGATAAAATATATATGCAATATTGTTTAAAAGAATATAACAACATATATATAATTAAAAATGTCCCATCTTTAATATGTAAAAATATAAAACGTCTTTTTATTAAAATCAAAATTGAAAGTTCAAAAACAGAGTCTCGTTACAGATAGTTTTTTTGGATGTTATCATTATCTGTGGCATTTATTAGTGTTTTTGAGGAGGTGTGTGTATGAAAAAATCTGTTGTTTCATTATTTGCCTTAATATCATTTTTATGTTTTTCAATTATATCCTGTGATGTCGAAATAGGACTTGGTTCCTCTGTAGATACAAAAGCACCGGAGCTTACAATAGAAAATCCTCCGGCTGGTTCCGTAATCAGGGATGTATTTGCCATAACTGGAACCTGCAGCGATGATGGTGTAATAGAAAGCATTACTGTTGACCTGAAGCAGACTAATAATCCAGTTCTCAGCTACACGCTTGAAGGAACTTTTAATCAGAAAGAAGGAATATGGTCTTGTGAAGTAAATCCATTAAACAAAAAAACTCCTATTCCAGATGGTTCTTACGAAGTTGCTGTAACAATAACCGATACCGCAAAGCGGGAAACAATCCGTACAAGGTCATATACAATAGATAATACGGCTCCGGTAATTGCAATTACACGTCCTTCCACTGTTATTCCAACAGGTTCAGATCCCGAAAAATACACTCAATCAACAGAATATGACTCTTACGGACGGGATTTTGTAATAGAAGGTCATGTTGCAGACACTTGTGAACGACGCTACATCTCTGTAGATGTTTATGATTTAGAAGGAAACCTCAAGTATTCAACACTGAATGCTGCAGATGAGGCCAAAAAGCGTATTAAAATAGATTCAGACTTCAGTACAACAATTGCCAGTTTTGGTGACGAAGCGTATAAGGCTATATATGGTGATGATGATGGAGCTGGAACAAAGAAGTTTTTCTGTGAAATTACAGTTTACGATGATGCTTGCAAATATTTGGCAGACGGTTCAACTCCTTCAGGAGATAATGCAGTAGGAAATAGCGTAAAATACTTCTATCTCTATAAAGGAGATCTGTATAACAGCATTTTCTCCTCTTATCAAATGACAAATGCTTATAAGCTTCTGAATGATTCCTTCACAGAAGAAGATTACAAAAACATAAATGCTTCTATTTCTTTAGAAGAAGCAAAAAGAAGCCTTGAAGATGAAAAGTACAAGGAAACAAGGGGCTTCCTGTCTTTAAATCCAAAGAATAATCCGTATTTTAAGTTTTCCAGTCATGAAGCTTTAGATAAGGAATTAATGGAAAGCGGAACAGTTTTTGAACTTGATAATAATAAAGTATTAAACAATCAACCTATCGCTGTAGAAGTTTACGAAGGTCTTGACTGCACTCCACTTATAAAGGACAACCTTGGCCTTTATCTTTTGAAGGCAGATTTCAAAGGAAACCCGATAGATTCTAACGGAAATGTAGTAAAAGCTGACGAAGCAGAAAAAATCTGGCTTGTACGTCCATTAGTAGACAAGGACGGAACTGCAATCCTTTCGGAAGTAGATGATGCTGAAGAAATTAAAGCAAGGAATATTTCCAGTATAGGTGGAACCTACAAGTTTTCTTTCAATCTTACTACAAGAGAGCCAACTGTAGACGGCAATCAATTGCTTGTAAATAACTATTACATTCTGGGAGTTCAGGGCTGGGATAAAAAAGGAATTGAAGTTAAGAATGCCGAAGCAGTTTATGGCTTTAAGCTTGTAGAAAGTGGAACAGCACCTGCTCTTACAATAAAGAATGTAACACCAAACTGGATTACAACAAATGAAAATACACCGGAAAACCCGGATTTAGTTGACGAGAATGCAGTAAAAAATATTTCTGTAACATTAGCTTTTGCAGGTGATGCTCCGTTCAGACTTACAAGAATTGTAAACGAGACCGAAGAAGTTGAATTATTAACGAACAGCAATGATTATAGAGAAACTGAGTACACAGACAGCTATACACCTCCAGCCGGTTCCGCTTCTGGTACAATCAGATATATACTTACCAGCAATAACGACCTTACAAGCACAGAATCAACAGATTATTATGTTGACAATATCAGACCTGAAATTGTTGATTTTGCAATTCCTTCTGTAAAAGAAACAGAAAAAACTTCTTACAAGTTTACCGGCGAAGTATCTGATGAAAATACAACTGCAAGTTCAAAAATAGCAGAAGTACAAATAAGACTTTCTTACCTTGCAGAAAATGGCAGTACAGTTTCTTCTGACTGGATTTCTGTTGGTAATACAAATAAATGGGATTACACAATTGTATTCCAGGAAGATGATGATTTTGATGAAATATTCGAAGTTGAAGGTGCAAAGAATATTGAAGTACGTGCAATAGATAATGCAGGAAACATTAGTAAAGTTGAAAAGGGTTTATTCATATATGATACAGGCAGTCCTGAAGTTGAAGTACAGAGTTACAGGATGGGAAACAGTGCTCCTCAGACAATAAAGAGCAATTTCTTTGTAAGTGAAAGCTTTACAATTTCTGGTACAGTTAAAGACAGTTACGAAATAAAATCTGTTGTCATTAAACAGACTAAGGGTGAAGGTGATAATGCTGAAGTAATTGAAATCCCAGTAGAAATTGATGAAAAGGGTAATTGGACAGTAGGAAATCTTCCTCGTAATAAAGAAAAAACTGATGAAGTACTGGTAGAAACTGGTGTTTACAGTTACATAATTACCGCAACCGACAAAGCAGATAAAACTACAAATTCTATAACTTACAAGGCTACAATCGACAATGAACCACCTGTAATTACAATTGAAAGTCCTGTTGCTATGAAGCCTGAACTTTCCGCAAACAGGGAGTCTGCAATAAGTGGTACAAGTCTCCGTTTTAAAGGAACAATGGACGATGGTGAAGGAACTGGTGTAAAAGGATATTCATATAAACTCGTAAAAGATGGAGAAAATGAAAAGGATGTTGAATGGACTCCTTATCAGGATATTACAGATTCTTCAACTTGGAGCTTCTACAAGGAGCTAAAAACCGAAAATAATCCATCGGCAGAGCTTGATGAAGGTGTATGGACCCTGTATATAAAGGCAATAGACGAAGCTGAAAAAGAATCTGAACCAGTTAATCGTAGTTTTGTAATAGATCAGAATATACCTTCTTTAAAAGCTGAAATAACAGAAGCTGAGAACTGCAAAAAGCTCAATCAAGTTTGGTATTTTAATGGAGGGCTCTCTGGTACAATCAGTGAGGCAAGGGATTCTTTTGGGTTGGATGAAGATTTACCATTAACCTTTAGTATTGGTAATGTTGATATAACTCAGGCTGTTACAATTGAACCTAACGGTAACTGGTATATAGATAATTCTATAATTGATTCTGAATTACTTACAAACAGCGAACAAACACTTTATATAACGGCTCACGATAAAGTAGGAAAAACAAACATCATTACATTCACAGTTTATAAAGATATAGAAGAGCCAACAATTAATATAACTTATCCTGCAGAAAATGATCAGATAAGTGACACTCAGTTTACTGCACGTGGTTCTATTACTGACGGAACTGGAATTGGTGTAGAAAGTCTTGAATATAAGGTAAATCAAGATGATAGCTGGCATGCAATTACTTCTGGAATTACCAGCACAACCTGGACTCAATACTTTGATTTTGCAGATGAATCAGAAGGTAAAATTACACTTTCAGTTCGTGCAAAAGATATACTTGGAAATGAGGCTGAATCAATCAGCAGAAACTTCTATATAGATTTGAATGCTCCTGAATTAAGTTCACAAATTACTACTGGAAATGATTGTATTGTTCAGTCTGGAATCTATTATTTTAAGGGTAATCTTTCTGGTACTGTAACTGCCAGCGATACAAATGAGCTCAACAAAATAGAGTTCAAACTTGGTGATGCAGTTGTGGAACCAGCAATAACAAATGGAACCTGGACAATTCCTGCAACAGCATTTACCGAAAGCTCTCTTTCAACACTTACAATTACAGCTTATGACGTTGTTGGAAAGACATCTGTAAATACATATCAGGTTTATAGCGATACAACTGCTCCTGATGTAAATGTTGCTGAATCTGTTCTTAAGGAAAATGACAGTATAAGCAGTTTCCCACTTTCTCTTTATGGAACCTTTACTGATGGTTCGGGAATTGGAGCAGATGTAATTTATTATTCTCTTGATGGTACAGACCCAAAAAACGAATTACGTGTCAGCGGCTCAATCTGGACAAAAGAAATTACAGATACAGGAATTAAAGAAGGAAATCTTACGCTCAAGCTTAGGATTAAAGATAAGCTTAATAATATTTCTGAAATAACACAGATTCCTTTCTATTATGATAGTAGTGCCCCATCTCTAACCGAAGAAGGAATTAGCGTTGCAGGAGCAACTGTAAATACAACAATTACCTTGCAGGGAACTGCCGGTGATTCAAATGACCTTGCTTTTGTAGAAATAACAGACAGTGGAAATACAGACTCTACATGGACAATCAATAAAGCTGATATGACAGCTAGTTCTACTGCAGGTGTCTGGACCTGGTCTCAGCCTATACAGCTTGGAACAGAAACAAATAAGCTTGCAGATGGAAATCATACATTAACAATAATTGCAGAAGATATAGCCGGAAAACAGACAAAAATTACCCGTTCTATAGTAGTAGATAATACTGAACCTGAAATTGCAATAACAAAACCGGCAACAGATATAGATAAGCATTATTCTAAAAACTCAAGCTACACCTTTGAAGGAACAGCTTCTGATAATCTTGGAATAAAATCACTTGAAGCAAAACTGTTTAAAAAGACTGGTGGTATAGGTAACGATGATGAAGTTACTACTGCAGATTTAAGTGTAAATGCCGGAACCTGGAAGTGGACCGTTTATGAACTCAATAATTCCTCATCTTATTATGCAACGTTTGATATAAAGGATGTTGCAGATAATATTGCAACAGCAACAACTCAAACTATAGTAACAGACTTTACAGCTCCTGTTTCAACTCTGAAGGTACAGAAAAATGGAGAAACTGCTGTTGAAGTAAGCAATAATTCAATAAGTACAACAAATGCTGCATATACACTTTCCGGTACAGTAAGCGATTCAAACTTTGATGTTCAGACTTGTACTGCAACCGTTAAAACAGATAATGCAGAAACTTCTACATCTCTCACATTCGAAGAAAATACAACAAACTGGACATATACAGGCATTACAGAAGAAGGCGAACACACTTACATATTCAAGTTCTCGGATCTGGCTGGAAACGAAAACTCTTATACACTCAAAGTAAGATACGATACTCAGGCACCTGAGGTTCTTTCAATAACTTCTCCAGAATCCGACGATGCGACCGGTGCAAATGCAATTTCCGGTTCTTCTAAAAAGTTTACAGGAAATGCAGAAGATAACGGTTCGGGGCTTGCAAGCTACAGTTATATATTTGCACAGACTGCAACTCCGCCTGATGCCGGCTGGACAAGTGTAAATGCAGAAAACGGAGCATGGGAAATCAGCCGTACTGTAATTGCAACAACAACTCCTTCTTCAGACTGTCTGCATGAAGGTGAATGGTACCTGTTTGTAAAAGCAACAGATAAAGCTGGTAATACAAGTACAACTCCTGCTATGAGACATTTCTGGGTAGACCAGAGCGCGCCTGCACTTACTAATGTAAATATTGCGGGTGGAACATACTATTTCAATACAGATGCCCTTACAATTTCCGGTAAGGCAATAGATACAAATGCACTTGATGAAAATAGCGCGGTTGTAATTAAGAAAACTAGTGTTGGCAGTGAAAATACAAATGTTGTTCTTGCAACTATAAGTGCTGCAGATGTTGCAGCAGATGGTTCATGGAGCGCAAATATTGATGAATCTGCTATTCCAAGTGACGGAACTGCTGTAACAATTACGATTGAAGCAACCGATATAGTTGGAAAATCAAGCGGTATGAATACTTACACAGTTTGTAAGGATATGGTAGCTCCTGTGGTTACTGCATCACCGGTTTCAAATGCGGCAATGGCTTATCAGAAGAGTGTAAACTATACCTTTAGCGGTACAGCTACCGATACAAACCTTGAAGAAGTAACAGCTGTGCTATATAGAAACGGTGTTCCTACAACTGAAGAAACTTCCCTTTCTCCAAAAGGTGCAACTGGTGCCTGGGAATGGAAGGTATACGACCTTGAAGAAGCTTATTACAGCATAAAGATAACCGCAAAAGATAAAGCTGGAAATGAAACACATTATCAGACTGGTTCCGTTATGGTAGATACAACAGCACCTGAGACTACAGTAAATGGTACTGCTTTGTATGATGAAACTGGTACAGCCTTGAGTACAGATACTGAACCTGCAACTCTTTCTGACGGTAACACAATAGAAATTGAAAAGAAATATGCTCAGTCATCATATACTTTGAGCGGAACTGTTACAGATGCTAACTTTGAATATAATACACAGAGTTTAGTTCTTAAAGAAAATGGAACTGAAAAAACTGTTACCTTTATTGGACAAGGAACTGACGCTTCCCCATATACGGGCTGGAGTTATACACCAGAAAGCTTTACTGAGGGTACGGAAGTAACAGACAATTACACAGTTACAGTTACAGATAAAGCAGGTAACAAAACAACTTACAGCATGACTGTTGTTTACGACACAAAGGCTCCTGTACTTACAATTACTTCCCCGGTAAATAATTCTGCTCATGGAACTATGCCACCGGCTAATGGAAAGGCTACAGATAATGGAATTGGTATAAAAGAAGTTAAGTGGTCAAACAATAATTCCGCTGATGATTCAGAATGGTCTGAAATAAGCTGGACAACATTAACAGACTGGTCTGCAGAATTAACTGCAATGGAAAACGAAGGCCCTGTAACACTTTACGTAAAAGCAAAAGATAACTTTGGCAGAATAAGTAATGCAAGTGTAAACTTTAGTTATGACCTATATAATCCGGAAGTAACAGAAACAGATGCAGTTCAAGAATACCAGAAAGCCGGATACAACTTTACATTAACTGGTACTGCCGGCGATACAAATGGACTTGACTGTGTAACAATTACAGAAGGTGCTATAGTTTATGGCAGTACAAATGCATCTGATAAAACAGGAACTGCAAGAATCTCAACAGAGAATGCCGCTGTAACACTCTCTGAACTTAGTGCAGGTACAGCTTTGACTGCAGCAAGTGGAAAGGGTAAGAATTGGAGCATAAGCTTCTCTGATCAAAATCAGAATAATCCTCAAAGTGCACTTTCTCTTTCAGAAGGAAGCCATAAGCTTAGTATAACAGCAAAAGATACAGCTGGAAAAGTTTCGACAGAAATAATAAAAAATATTTTCATTGATATAACAAAACCGACAGTTTTGAGTGTAAATGCACCAACTACACTCCAGACAGCAAATGCTTCATTCAGGTTTGAAGGTACAGCAAAAGATGATACTAATGCAGCAAAAGATTCAAGAGTAAAGAATATTCAGGTTGGATTCAAATCTTATGCTTCTGCAGGGGCGACTGAGTCAACAGCACAAACAGCATGGCTTGATGCAAACGGCGATACAAGCTGGAACTTCCTTGCGGTATTTACCGATGAATCTTTGAATAACGTTTTTGGTAATCACGAAGGCTATAAGACTATTTGTGTAAGAGCTTATGACTATGCAGGAAATGTAAGCGATGTATATGAATCTGAAAAGTTCCTGTATGACCGTACAATTCCAACATCTACAATTAATTCTTACACAGCAGGAAACGGAAGTGCCGTAAGTCTTACTTCTACACCAAGCTTCTTTGCTAACAATACATTCAAACTTAATCTTACTGCAAACGATGGTTATCTTGTAAAGAAGATTGTTGTAAAACAAACTAACAGTGGTGTTACAAAAACAGTTTATAGATTGGATAATATTAATTCGAATGCAAAAGAAGTTGATGTTTTGAATCTTCCACGCGATGTTTCTGGTTTGGATGATGACGATGCAACTGAAACCAGTGCTCTCACACTTGATGAAAACAGCTCAGGCGAATACGAATATTCAATTGAAGTAACTGATGTTGCAGGAAAGACAGCTGAGGTTGCAAAAGTTGTAGCAAAAATTGACAGGAAGGTTCCAACAATTACTTTGGGCACAGAGCTTAATGCAGCTTACTATCAGGGCTTGTCAAAGACATTCAGCTTCAGCGCAAGCGACCCTACAGCAGCAGATGGCAGTTCTGGTTCAGGACTTTCAAAATATTATTATAAGTTTACTCAAGATACTGCAACACAGACTGTAAGCTCTTCCGGCTGGACAGAAAAAGTTGCCTCATCAAGCTTTGATGTAATCCCTTCATTAGTTTCTGGAAATACTTTGGGAACAAATGGCGAGCTTAACGAAGGTCAGTGGTATTTGTGGTACTATGTAAAGGATAATGCAGGAAATGCTTCTACTCCAGCAAGTGCATCATTCTGGCTGGATCAGGGAGCACCTACTTTAAATGCTGTAATAACTCCGGCAGAAAACTCAATTGTCGGTAGCGGTACAGAGTTCTACTTTAACAGCGGACTTTCCGGAACAATTTCTGCAAGCGATTCTTCAAATGTTGCTCCAGCATTATCATATAAAATTAATAATGGAACAGCGGTTTCTGTAACAGGTACAAGCTGGTCAATTCCTGCAAGTTCATTCTCTGATGAAGGAGCTTATTCTCTGGTATTTACTGCAACAGATCATGTTGGCCGAACAGCAACTAAAGAGTTTACAGTACACAAGGATATTTCCGCTCCAACTCTCTCAATCACAAGTCCTGCAGCCAACTCATATTTTGAACAGGCTGCAATTAATATAAGAGGTAATGTAAGCGATGGTACAACTGAAAATCCAGGAAGTGGAGTAAATAAGATTTATTATTCAACAGATAATTCAACCTGGACAGAGCTTACTGCTTATTCAGCTGGTGGAGCAATCTGGAATGACACTGTATCTCTTGACCAGCAGGGTAATGTAACCCTTTATGTAAAGGCAGTTGATAAACTTGGTCAGGAATCAGACCATGAAAGTGTAACATTCTCTTATGATGCAGCGGCACCTGTTATTGTAGAAACTGTTTCAGTTGCAGCTAATCAAAAGCAAGGTTACAGCTTTACACTTGAAGGTACAGCTTATGATACTAATGAGCTCAGCTATGTAGAAATTGTTGATAAGATTGGTGATACAGTACAGGGAACATACAAGGTTGACAATGATGATGACACAACAGATACCATTTCAATAATAGGTGAAAATACAATTGCAAATGCAAAATCTGAAGACACAGCAATTACCTGGAGAAAGACATTCTCTGCAAGTGATACAACTCCTCTTGCACAGGGACAGCATACATTCTATATCTCTGCAAAAGATACATCACAGCGACTTGCTGCAACAATTACAAAGGATGTCTTTATAGATACAGTAAAACCTGTACTCACTATAACAACTCCTGATGCATATACTAATTCTGAATATGTAACGTTTAATGGAACAATAACAGAAGCTAACTTAAGTACACTAGTTGTTAAGCTTTACAAACAGGGTGATGCAACTGAAAAAGCTACGGCAAACTTAACACCACAGGGGAATGGTACAGAAAAGACCTGGTCTTATACAGCTCATCTTGCAGATAATAATGCCAGTTATTATATTACAGTACTGGCTACAGACCGTGTTGATAATACAGAAGAGGCTTCTACACAGTCTCATTTAATAAAAACAGACCGCACAGCTCCAGCTACAACGCTTGGTGCTTCTGGTGTAACTAATTCAAATGCAGGTACCGTAAATGCTATTTCGGAAAATGTTACTTATTACGCAAAAGCAGATTACACGATTTCTGGAACAATTACAGAAACGAATTACGACAAAGATAAAGTTACAATTACAGCAAAAAAGAACGATGTTGCTGTTACAGATGAAGAGCTTACAACGCTTCAGGATTCTCTGGCAGATTCGTTGACTTCTGAAACTGATAAAGAATGGAGCTTTACAGGTATAACTGGAACTGGTTCTTATGAATACAAGCTTCAGATTGAAGATTTGGCTGGAAATAAATCAATATACACAATTCTAATTGTTTACGATGATACTCCACCAACAGTTACACATAATACTGTAAGTTCAATTGTTAATACAACGGCTTATGAGTTCAGCGGTACAATTACAGATACGAATTACTACAATGCAACAGTAGTTCTTTACAAAGATGAAGATGCGACAGATGCAACATCTACAATAGAAGTTGATGCAGACAATAATTGGGCATGGCGTCCTACAGGACTTGAAGATGGTATTTACTATGCAGTTATTACTGCTAAAGATAAGGCCGGTAATACAAATACAGCTGCAAATGGAACTACAGGAAGTGTAATAGTAGACCGAACTCGTCCTACAACATCGCTTAATGGAAGTAACCTTACAGATTCCAGCTTTAATACAGCGACAACTCTGGAAAATGAAGGTACATATTATGCATCTTCTGAATACACAATTTCCGGTACGATAAGTGATGTAAACTGGGGAATTGGTGCGACAGCTAAGTATAAGTTAGATGGTGGAACAGAAACTGACCTTACAGTTAATTCTACAACAAAAGCCTGGTCTTTGCCTTCTGCAACAGCCGGTCATACTTATGAGATAAAGCTTAAGGATTCAGCAGCAAACGAAAATACTTATACAGTTACAGTCAGTTATGACGCTACAGCTCCAAATGCAACTATTGTTATTCCAGAAGCTGATATTACAAATCCTCAGTATGCACTTAGTTCAGACAATTATTCTTTCAAGCTTAATGCTGTAGATAATAATGGTGGTGTAGGTGTTAAGGAATTGAGCTATATCTTTACAACTACAGATTCTCTTCCTGCAGTAAATGCCGGCTGGCAAACAGATTCTAACTTTACAACAGCAGACAAGTTTGTAGTTATGAATCTTGTTCCTCTTAATACAGTCGATTCAAACAGTCAGCCTGTTGAAAATACACTTACAGCAACTCAGATTCCCGAAGGAACCTGGTACTTGTGGGTTAAGGCAAAAGATAAAGCTGGCAACGTAACCCCTGATGCAACAATAACTGCAAACAGACGTAAAATTATTGTAGATAAATCTAATCCAACGTTAACTGTAACTAACAGTTTGAATGAAACTGGAACAAATCCTATTTATGGGGATGTAACAGATTCCGGTTATACTGTAAGCGGTACTATTAGTGATACAAATGCACTCGCTGTAACTGATGAAAGTGAAGATGAAAATGATAGAGTTTATGCAATTGAGATTAAGGTTGAAGGAGTTACTGCAACTACAATTGCAAGTTCTGCATTAGAAGGTACAGATGGTACAGTCTGGTCATACACAATTCCAAAAGCTTCTATTCATGAAAATGGACTTACAGAAATTGAAATAATTGCAAAGGATATTGTTGGAAAGACAACTTCAAAGAAATATACTGTTTATTATGATATAAATGATCCTGAACTGGAAGTTACAGCACCTGTTAATGACGAACAGATTGGTAATGGTTCAGACGGAAAAGCAAACAAAATCATTAAGGGAACTATACGTGATGAAGGTTATGGACTTGCAAAACTTGAGTTTAAACTTAAGAATAGTTCTGGTTCAATTGTAAAGGATAGTTCAAATAAAGATATTTCAGGTTACTGGTCGAATATAGCATCTGATGAAACAAACAATTATCCAATTAAGATAAAGGGTGAACAGTGGTTCTATGCCGGTCAACCAGATGAAAATGGTTTAACTGGAAATACAGCTTTAACAATTCCTCTTGGGACAAATGAAGGTACACTCTATCTTGAAGTTACAGCTACTGAAATTGGAGCTTCAAATCTTCCAGAAACTTCGCCAGTTACAAGACCTGAAAGCTTTGAACGAAATGGTATTACAATTCAGACTGTAACATTCTTCTACGACGCTTCTGAACCAAATATCACAGAAAGTGGTTCTGTAAGCAGAATTACAAATACAGACTTTGTACTCATTGGTACGGCTTATGATACAAACCAGCTTTCTAAGATTGAAATTAAGCAGGGTGGTGTTCTGAAGGCTACAACAGCTGATGGTTCTATAACATTTAAGGCAAGCTCTGCTGAAGATGCAGCTGCTGTTACTTTAGCTTCTGCAACATCGGATTCTGCAAAGGGAACCTGGAAAGCTACATTCGATGCAGATGATTATGAAGATGGCAGCTATCAGTTCAACATAACAGCTACAGATATTTCTGGAAAAATGACAACTGTCACAAGAACTATCCAGATGGATAAGACTGCACCTGCAAACATTTCTCCTTCTGTTACTACAAGTGGAACTGAACTCAATTCAAAGAATTGGTACAACTCACGTGCAATTGCAATCTCTGTAACTGCATCAGATACAAACGGCTCTGGAGTAAGTTCAGCAGATTATACACTCGACGGTCCTTCTGCACAGGATAGAAGCTGGACAAATATTCCTAATAACGGGGAAGCTTTTGTCGGCACTGTAAACTTACCTGCAGACGGCGAAAACACCTTCTATGTACGAGTAAAGGATGTTGCAGGAAACTATGGTTATAATGACACCGGTGTAAAGGTTTACATAGATTCTGCAGCTCCTGCTTCTGCAACAGTTGCAAGTGTAGATGGTGTTGCAGCTGGTGATGGTGAAAACCAGTTTGGCGGAACAAAGCTTACAAACGGAAGTTCAAATATAGCCTTTACAATGACAGCTGCTGATTCAGGAACTGTAGGAACAAATGCAACTGGTATAGACAGCATAAAGATTATTAAGGTTGGAAATAATACTCTTGAAGGAAACGCTCAGATTAATGTAACTGAAACCGCTGGTGTATTGGGAGCAACAATTCCAAAAACATCTGTTACTACTTCCGGTGGTGTTATTGCAAGAGTAACCGATAAGGTTGGAAACTCTTACGACTTTACACTGTTCCAGATTCAGTTTGATAACAAGTATCCTAAAGTAACAATAAGTAATATTGCTGATGCCGATACTTCTGTAACAGGAACTCAGATAAACGGTATAACAACAATTAGCGGTACTGCATCTGATGATCAGACTCTGGCATCTGTAAAACTGCAGTACTCAAAGAAAACCGGTGAAACAACATGGTCTGACTGGGCTGATACAGGCTTAACAAACCAGGGAACAATTTACAGCTGGAGCTTTAAGGTAGATACAACTCAGTCTCCTTATTCTGACGGCGACACTGTAAGATTCCGTGTACTTGCAACTGATGCAGCCGGCAACGAAGGTAATTCAGGTTCAACAGCATCAGCAATAACAGCTTCAAATTACAAGGAAGTTGTAATCAGTCAGGATACCGACAGACCTGTAATAAAGATTAATAATCTGGAAATGACAAATCCAGTAGATACAAATTATTACTGGCTCAAATACGATACAATGTACGGTACAGTTTCTGATGATGATGGAACTGTAGAATCTGTAAAATATAAGGTTCACAGGGCAGTAGAAATTGAAACTGAACCGACAGATGACCAGGGCAATTCAACCTGGGAAACAGTTTCTCAGAACTATTATACAAGCTTCACTTGTGAAGATGATGAAGTTGCAACAGGTTCTTTTGCAGCAGGAACTTATTATACTAAATCTGCATGGTCATCAAATGTTTATAATAACGGTATGTGGGAAATCTCTTCTTTAGGAGATGGACAGACCTGGATTTATTTTGAAGTAAAAGATGCAGAACAGCGCACTGCAGAAAAAGTATTCACAAGCAACGCGAACAGTACAACACCGGCATCTTATGGTCCTAAGATTAAGGATAGTACCGGAACAGCAAAGCTTGGTTATAGTAATACTCAGAATGATATACTCAAGGTTAAGGTGGATACGGCTGCACCAGAAATCATTTCAGAAAAATATTATCTGAGTCCTTCTGCTGCATATGATGCAGGAACGGCGTGGGGAGATAAAAATAATATTGGAGTTCTTTCTACAACAAAGTGTGGCGGTAAAGATAAGTTCCTGTACATCAGGGTAGAAACCCGCGACAGCAACGGAATTAATACAGAAAGAACTGCAATAAAGTTTAATAATACAGCTGCAACAACAACAGCAGACGGGGACACTCCTAATCCTGTACGTATAATCCAGCAGAATCCGAGTGGCTCTACTGTAGTAACTATAGTACGAATTGACCTTTCTCAGTTTAGTTCCGGCACAAACAATTTTGCTATAGATCTTTACGATAATGCAGGCAAGTCTACAAAAGATACAAAGAGTATTCTTATAGATAATACAGCTCCTGAATTAATGGTTAGCAACTATACAGCAGGCGTTATGCTTTATGGTTCAAACAATAATTCATTCCGTCTCTATCAGAATGGCGATAGTGATATTTCCAAGTTCTATTTCTATGTAACAGATAATTCTGATTTTGCACCTGTTTATAATTCTGCAAGCAATACCTATACCGGCTTTACAGAAATGGATGATCAGAAAGTAGGTACTACAACTACCGTTTTCTTTGACGGCGGAACAACAAGTGCAGTGGAATATCACGCTCCTAAGTTCTATAACATAATTCAGGCGCTTACAGGAAAATCTGATGATCAGATGCTTGCAAGTGATGATCCTGTTCCGTTATGGTTCTGGTTCTATGCTGTGGATGATTTGGGTAATGCCTCTGTTCCAAGTGCAGAAACAAGATTTGCATTTAATGTATTCCCTAACGGCGATAAGCCAAGAATTGATATTACTTATCCTGCAAGAAAACAGGCCGACCAGAATGCACCGGTTTCTGTTGGCGGTACAATAAGAGTAACAGGATATACAGAAATATCTACAGATACAGTTGATGCAGTTTATATACAGATTGATCCAACTTATGATTATTCAGATTCAGACAACCTGGATGGAGATGCATTTAATGAAGCGGGCTGGAAGGCTGAGCTTGAAACTGCAATTTCCGGAAAGAATGTAAGCTATTCAATAGTAGATTTGCGTGGTGAAA
The DNA here is from genome assembly GCA_016290335.1 of Treponema sp. The sequence goes on from JAEETM010000005.1 coordinate 21,904, forward strand.
ATCTCTATGGCACTGATATACCGGCAGATTCTCCTTACCGTTATGCAATTAAAGCTTCTGGAACTGTAAACTGGAGCTTTAACTTGAACTCAAGGCAGGAGGTTAATACTAATGATAATCATGTTGCAATAAGAGCCTTTGCTGTAAGTTCAACAAATCATAAGATAAGTGAACCTGTAACTCACGTTGTTAAGATTGATGCAAATGCACCTCTTATTGGAAATACAAAGCCTCTGGAGCTTGTAAAATATGAAAATGCAGATGGAACAGGTAATATAGTTGCACGCCAGGTATATGCAACAGATATGTATCTTAAAGGAAAATGGTACCTTGAAGGTTCTATTGAACACGAAAGTGGAATAAAAACTGCAACCTGGTCTTATTCTGACTTTGAAGGAAATACCTGGGTAGCAAAATCAGAAAATATTGTTGATGAAAATACGATTACTTCAGGTAAAGTAGCAATTAATTCAATATCATCATCAACCTCTTACAAGAACTATAACTTTAAGCTTCCTGTTGGTTTTGATGGTGATGATTGTGGAACACTTAATTATACTCTTGTTATAACAGATGGTCGAAGTAATGGGGCTCAGAGTGTTGAAGAAAAAATCAGAATTAATTATGACAACAGACCTCCTGTTTTAAATATAAGCAATATTCCTAGCAAAATTGAGCAGTCTAATGGAACCTTTACGATTGAAGGAAATGTAAATGAAAGTGGAGCCGGCCAGTCTGGATTCAACAGAGTTGCAATGTTCTATACACGGGAAGTTGGCAATTCAGGAACTGTTAATCTTGTTGACCCTATGCTTGACAGCGAACAGAGCGGTACTGCAAATTACGAGCCTGTAACAGATCTTACTTATTCTTCTATTGAAGCTGGCGGTGATGGTCTGTACTGGCGTACTGCTCAGGGAACTCTTGAAAATAATGAAATTACTCTTACAACAATTGGCGGAGTTGAAATTGCAAATGTAACAAACTTTGCCAAGATAATTCGTAACGGCGGACTCTGCAAGATAAACGATGTAATTTACAGAATATCTAATGTAAATGTTTCTACTAAGAAAATAACAGTTGAAGGTTCTATAGAAAATATCACTGATTCTGCACCTATGTATTTTGCTGTGGGTGCTTTGATAATAGACCATAAATCTGCAGAAGGTGGTGCTGCTTACGTTGATGATGTTGGTAATACTCAGTATCACACAACATCAACTTATAATCCTGCTGGACCTATAGATGCACTGGATAATCTTAAGTTGATTGATGATGATGGTGACCAGATGATTGAAAGTGCAACAAGAAATGGTACGGCCTACAACTGGTCTGCTTCAATCAATTCAAGCAATATTCACGACGGTGTTGTTACGGCTCATTTTGTTGCCTTTGATAATGCAGGAAACGTAAGTCAAAAAACTTTCACAGCAACTGTTTCTAATAATGCGCCTAGAATTGCCGGTGTAATATACGGTACAGATTCAAATGGTAATGGGGTATTCGATACTAATGAATTGATAAATACATATCATCATTATTATACAAAAGACAATAATATTCAGAATAAGGGAAATGGCTACAATATTGGTAAAAAGAATATTTCTTGCGTAATTGGAGATAGTAGCAGTGCACTTGTTGTAAAAGGTGATTTAATTGTAAAACCGGAGATTGTTGGTGGTAACGATGGACTTGGTTATACTTATAATTATAAAAAAGAGGATGGTGGAACTTATAAGCATAACTTTACTGAATATGCAGGTGTTGGAAATGCAAACGACACAGACATACGAACAGATGTTTTGTCTATAACAGTTCCACTTTCTGTATTCTTGACTGAAGGAAAAAAAGTAAAACAGGAAGAAGCTCAAGCTATGGAGTTCATCATTTGGGATATGACAGAAGGAACTATTCCTGGAGATACGAGTGGTAGTGCTACTATTACTTTGTGGACAAAGGTTTCTCTTAATGATGAAACAGCACCAGTAAATAAGATTAACCGCTTCCATTGGGCAAGTACTACAGACAATTCTGTTTATTATGAAGATGGATTTGCAAAGGGTCATATTGAGCTTGAAGCTGATTGGGTAAATGCTCCTGGTTATGTAGAGAATGCAACAAGCGGTGAATACGATGGAAATCCAAAAGTTTCTGGAATTATTATTCTGGATGGACTTGCAACTGACGAAACTTGTGTAGAACAGCTTTCTGTTTATATTGCAGGAAATACCGGAAGTATAAATGGTGGTGAAGAAATAGTATTTGCAAAGCGAGATAGAGATGGAGGTAGCAGTACCCGTGGACAGTTTATAAATACAAATGCTGTTGAAGGTATTCAGCTCCAGGCCGTAGAAGACACCTTTGACAATACTACTGGTGAAAATACTGTAAAATGGAAGGTTAAAGTAGATACTTCTAAGCTTTCAACTGTTGCTGAATCTGATGTAATTATTCGGGCTGGTGCTTACGACAGAGGTTCTCCATCTTTGAGTAATGGTAATGTAGTATATCCTGAAACCGGAAATCAATTTGCACCTGCTGGAACCTTAAACAGCACAGGAACCGGAACAGAAAGCTCTCCTCTTACAGCCTTGTATAAGGTAGATGTTGTACCGTATATTTCTAAAGTAGAAACAAAGCTTTCGCAATCGCTGAAGAGCAGTATAAAAAATGCTTACTCTCGTACAGCTCTTGGTCACTATATTGTCGCTGTATATCCTAGAGCAGACGAAAATGAAAATGTTACTATTGAAGGCTTTAACTTAGGCAATTCTACATATAAGCCATCGTATAATAATACTGACTTTACAGTGACTAATGGCAGAATTGAACTTCCTGCTATACAAATTGTGGGTTCGGGTCCTCTTTCTTTAACTGTTAATGGTGTTGAAACTCTGAATAATAAGAATAACAACAATGCCTGCGGTTCTTATAGAACAGCTAATACTGAAATTACAGAAGAAAGCTCTTACAGCCTTAAGAGTACATACGCTTACAACCGAATGCCTAACGGTACAAGCAACAATCTGCTCACCGACGACGTTGTATTTGATGTCTGGCAGTTGTACAGTGATGCTGCAAAACCGATGAGTGGTGAATTACGCGAACCGTCTATGAAGATTAACCCTGTAACTGGGCAGGTAGGTTTGGCCTTTGTTAGTGGCCCGGCTGATATTGCAATGGCAGATACAGAAAATAATAATTCTTATAAACGCTGGCAAAGCAATTATGCAACATATAGTAATATTAGCTTTGCTTATGATACAAATGGTTATGCTCATGCTACAGCTACAGGTTTGGATACAAATCCAAAGGATAAACATGCAGGTCGATTCTCATATTTTTATAACAAGTGGGGAGAAAGCGGATTAGAGTTTACTGGAAATTATTATGGTCTAAATGCAGTTCGTCTTGAATCTCTTGCTGTGCCAAAAAAGACAGTCGCAAGAGTGGAAACAAACAATACTTTTACTTATGCAAACTATCTTAAAGGAATTACTCAGTATTATCAGATTGATAGAGAAGTATTGCCTATAAAAGGAGAGATTCCTGATACTGATTATCTTACAGAGTCAAGATTTTATTCACCATCTTTAGCTGCAATTGTACATGAAAATGAAACTTCGGTTTACCTTGCTTATTATGACAGTGTACAGGGGCAGATCAGGTTCAGATATAACAGCAATGTGCCGCAGGAATGGTCTTCAGCTAATACTTATGAAAAATATATAGTTAATGATGATGGAAGTATAACAGAAGATCCTGATTATCCAACAGAATATTTAACTGGAACAAAACTGGGTACAAATAGCGATGGAACTTATAAGGATGAGGGAGGTTTCGGAAATAATCTTCATCATGGAAAGAATGATAATGATGATTTTGTAGATAATCTCGGTTATTTTATAAAAGCAGCTGATTGCGAAGCTTATATGGAAACAAATACAAATCATTTTAGTTTGATTTCCGGTGTTGACTATCAGCAGGGTGATGATGTTGTAGATATAGCTCCAGGTTCTGAAGATAATAGGCAGGTGTATATAACAGATGAAGATGGTAATTATCCAACAGAAACAACTTTTACGTATCCTACAAGTGGAAAGGAATGTGAACTTAATTCCAGTCCGTATATAAAATGGTTCCATGCGAACTCGACAAAAGATTCAGAAACGGGTTTACGTGTCTTGAATCAAGGTGTCTTGAGACCTTTCTTTGTTAGAAATCCTTGGACAGATCAAAATCATCAGGAAGACACGGTTGTATTTGCTTCTAATGATACTGTAAATATAAAACTCAATAAGGTATTAGAAAACCGTTATGTATTGGATAATTGTCAGAAAATAAATATAGATGGTGTTGGTGATGAATGGGTACTGACATTTGCTGATATGGAACCAGAAGATGTAGATGCTCTGGTTCAAAGACTTGTTCAGAGTGTAATTGGGGAAAATACAACTGAGAGCGAGTATTTTGATGAGCTTTTTGACAAACTGGATAGTAATCCAAATTACAATTTGACAAATGAAACCAAGAAAAAGACAGTACAGGATTCCATAAAAATCCAGAAATGCATACCAACACCAAAAATAACTGAAGTCAAAGAAAAGACAAATATTCCTGCTTACAAAGGAATCCGCCATAAATCTGGTTATGATACAGGATTACCTGGCTATAAATATGTTGCCATAGATGCAAAGAAAGGTAATTCAGCTGCGGAAGATACTGTTGTTGCTGTATGGTATGACGGAACAGGTCTGCGTTATGCTTATACTGATAATCCTACAAATCATAAGGACAACAATATATCAGACAATAACTTGGACGGTAATGGAAAAGGCTGGAAAGGAAATAAAGTTATCTTTAGCGAAGGTGGCGAACATTGTACTGTTAAGTTTGACCCTGCTGGTGGTGTTCACATTGCAGCGTATGGTGATGGCAGCTTGAAGTATGCTTATCTTTCAAGTGTTGATGCCGCTTATAATGAAGCTAACGATTCTGTTATTGTAGATTCTTACACAATTACTGGTGAAAGATTGAATCTGGATGTAGGTCTTGTTGATTATGAAAAGCCAGACGGAAGCACAGTTACAGTTGCGGTTCCATATATCACATATTACAATGGCACTGCACGTATGCCAACTGTTGCAAGGCTTGTTATTCCACAGAATGGTGTAATGAATTACAAGGCACAGGGTACTAAAACAGTTGATGGTTCAGATGTATTTACGGGTAACTGGGAAATTTCTCTTGTTCCAACATCAAGTAAACTTACATCGCAGTATTACGACAAGATGAATATTGGACTCTGGAAGCATGATGGAAAGATTGTTAGTAGTACTGACAGCAGCTTTACTGTAACAGGTGCAGAAACTGTAGTGACATCAACGAGTAACTCAAGTTCTGGAACAAACGGTAATATTTATGGTAATGGTACGGCTAATCCAATTGTAGGTTATGCTATTGAATCAACTGCCGGAACATATCTTGAAACCGCCCAGATGAAGTAATTTTTCGGGTCAAATCCTGTAATGACAAAGGGACTTGACCCGAATACTTTTCTTTTTTTGCTAAAATCTCAAAAAAAACAAGGTTTTAACCTTTAATAACAAGTTTTTTAACCTTTTTCTTGTTGCTTTTTTATATTTCTGTGGTATTATCATAATGCGGGTTATACTGTAAAAATAGGTGTATAATCTGCCGATAATAAAATATAAATAAAACATAATTAATCGTTTATTCCTACCAAAAGTAATCAAAATAATCCAAAAGTTTAGAGTGAGATAGTTTATCTTATACGGAAATAACCTTCAAAAACGGGCTGCGCTTGGGGTTCATAGGGCAAAGTCCAGAAAAAAGGGGTGTGTATATGAGAAGAACTGGTTTATTTTTTGGTTTAGTAACAGTATTGGCTATTTCGATTTTATCGTGTGATGTAGAAATTGGTTTAGGTGCTTCTGTAGATACCCGTGCACCAAAGCTTGAAATTGAAAATCCTCCGATAGGCTCTGTAATCAGGGATGTTTTTGCCATGAGTGGAACTTGTGAAGACGATGGTAAAATCAAAAGTGTTATCATTGAGCTCAAGCATACCGGAACTGGTGTTACATTACCGGCTTTTGAGGGTACTTTTAATCAAAAAGAAGGTATCTGGTCGTGCGAAATCGATCCTTTGGATGAAGAAAATCCTGTTTCAGACGGCTCTTATGAAGCAACTGTAACAATCACAGATACAGCTGAACGTGAAACAATCCGTACAAGAGCATTTACAATAGATAATACACCTCCTGTTCTTGCTATTACGCGTCCTTCTGCTGTAATTCCAACAGGTGAAGATCCTGAAAAATATAGTTCTAACGATTATGATTCTTATGGACAAGACCTTGTAATATCAGGTTATGTTGCAGATACTTGTGAACGAAGATTTATCTCTGTAGATATTTATGATATGAAAGGTGAAAAGAAGTATTCTACATTAGAAGCAGAAGATGAAAATTCAAAATATATAAAAATTGACTCAGACTTTAGTACATCAATTGCATCTTTTGGTGATAGTGCATATACGGCAATTTATGGCGATGATTATGAAGCTGGTACAAAAATGTTCTTCTGTGAAATTACAGTTTATGATAGTGCAAGAAAATATCCTTTAGACAGTAGTACTCTTATTCCTGAAGATTTACTCGGAAACAGTGCAAAGTATTTTTATATGTACGAAGGCGAATTGTATAATAGTGTTTTCGATCCATATATGATGACAGACGTATATAAGATTTTGAATGGTTCTTTTGAAGATGATGATTCACGTACTGTAGATACGACAACTCCAGAAGAAGTAAAATTGGCCCTTGAAAACGTTGACTATCAGGAAACAAGAGGCTTTTTGTCTTTAAATCCAAAAAACAACCCGTATTTTAAGGTTTCTGGATATGACTCGCTTAATGCGGATGAAATGGAAAATGGTACCGTTTTTGATAATACCGATAACCACATAACAAACAATTCATCAAAAGTTATAGAAGTCTCTCCTGGACTTGACCAGACTCCTCTTGAGCAGGACACACTTGGTCTTTATCTTTTAAGGACAGATGATTTTGGAAATACATTAGATTTAAACGGAAATATAGTAGAATTAAAGAATATTAAGGATGAAGATAAAATATGGCTTGTACGACCATTAAAAGATGAAGACGGAAATGCTATTCTTACAGAAGAAAAGAATGCAGACGAAATAGCCGAAAGAGAGAACGTTTTTTCTAAAAGCGGTTCAACTTTCAAGTTTACAATTGAAATTACAACAACAAAACCTACCGTTGACGGTCATACTTTATTCTCTGGTGATAAATATCTTTTTTTTGTACAGGGATACGATAAGAAAAAAGTACCTGTTAAAAACTCAGGTTCAGTTTTTGGATTTAAGCTTGTAGAAAGTGGAACAGCACCTGCTCTTACAATTAAGAGTGTATCTCCAAAGTATATTACAACTAATAAAGATTCAATTATAGAAAATGCTGCAAAAACTGTTAACGTTTCAATGGCTTTCGCAGGTGATTCTCCATTTAGACTCAAACGAATTGTAAATGATGGAGAAGAAGTTGAAGTTTTAACAAGCGAAAATAACTTTAAAGAAAACGAATATATAGATGAATATACACCTTCTCAAGAAGAGTTTAGTTCAGGTCAAGTTTCAATCAAATATATTCTTACAGGAAACAACAATCTTACAAATTATGCAGAAGATGTTTTCTATATTGATAATGATTTACCAGAAGTTATAAGCTTTGAAGTTCCAGGTACAGATAAGACAGAAAATAGCTCTTATAAGTTTTCTGGTATAGTTTCTGATGGTGATTCAACTTCAAGTTCAAAAATTGCAGAAGTTCAGATGAAGATTTCCAGCATTGATGAAGACGGTAATCCTCTTACTGATGCTGAAGGTAAAGCTTTAACTTCTGACTGGGTTTCTGTTGGAGATACAGATAAATGGAATCATATAGTAGTATTCCAATCAGCTGATGATGATTTTAATAAGGCATTCTCTGTTGAAGGTAAAAAGAAGGTCGAAATCCGTGCAATAGATGCAGCCGGAAATATGAGTGCAATTGAAGAAAAAGACTTCTTCTATGATACAGACAGCCCTAATCTGGAAGTTAATACCTATAAAATGGGTAATGATACTGAACAGCCAATAAAGAGTAAGTTCTTTATTAGCAAAGGCTTCTCAATTTCTGGAACCGCAAATGACAGTAATGGTCTGAAATCTCTTATTTTAAAACAGACCATGGGAGACGAATCTGTAGAAATTGAAATCCCTGTAGATAATAATGGAAATTGGACTATTGGAAATCTTCCAAGAAATGGTACTACAGACGAAGTTCTTCTTGAAACAGGTATTTATACCTTTGTAATTACAGCAACCGACCTTACAGGTAAAAAGACTGAGTCTGCAAGCTATAATGCAGAAATAGACCGTGATAAACCGGTAGTAACAATTACAAGTCCGGCAGATGGAAGTACAGTAAGTGGAACCAACTTCCGTTTTACAGGAACTTTAAATGATGAAGGAACTGGTGTAACCAGTTATTCATATAAGTTTGTAAAAGCTGGCGTAAACAAAGACAGTGTCAGCTGGATACTGGAAAATACAACTTCTGATGAATGGAGCTTCTACAAAGAACTTGCAGAAGGAACAGCTTCACAGGCATCTTCTCTTTGCGAAGGTGAATGGAGTTTATTTGTAAGAACAGTAGACGGTGCAGGAAACGAATCTGCTGAAGTTGAACACAAGTTTACAATAGATAAGAATATTCCTTCTCTTGAAGCAACTATTGTTAGTACACCGGATTGTTTTAACAACACTACTAATTCTGTCTGGTATTATAGTGATGAGCTTTCTGGTACAATCAGCTATTCAGATACATATGCAATGGATTCAAGTAAACCATATTCATTCATAATGGGTGATGTTGATATAACTTCTGCTGTAGATGTTTCTGATGGAAATTGGACTATAAATAATACTTTATTTAATCAAATCGAAGGCTTTAATCCTTCATCTTTGGATAATTCTCAGAAGGTTCTTTATATAACTGTTTATGATAAAGTAGGAAAAACAAATAATAAGAGTTTTACAGTTTATAAAGATACAGCAGCTCCTACCGCAACCATAGAATATCCTGAACAGGGTGACCCTATAAGCAATTCTCAGTTTACAGCCCGTGGTTCTATTTCTGATGGTTCTGGTGTTGGAATAGACAGCTTTGTATATAGTTTAAATGGTGGTGCTTATCAACCAATAAACTCAGGAATTGTAGGTTCAACCTGGACAAAAGAGTTTAATTTTGAAAACGAGCCTGAGGGTGAAGTTACACTCGAAATTATGGCAACAGATAAGCTTGGTTATGAATCTGTTCCAAGTTCCGTAACATTCTTCTACGACAAGCAGAATCCTGAAGTTTCTATTAATGAAGATAATAAATATTACGTAAAAGATACAGCTTACACACTTAGTGGTACAGCTTATGATACTAACCGGTTGAGTAAAGTAACAATTCAGGATAACACTACAACTTATTCAAGTGAAGGTACAAATCCTCAGATAACTCTTACTGGTGTAGAAGCAGCAGTTTCTGAAGATTCAGCTGCAAACTGGAGTAAAATCTTTACAACAGGTTCAAATGGAACCCTCAAAGACGGTCTCCATACATTTAGAGTTACTGCTTATGATTCTTCAAACAGAGTTTCTACAACTAAAACTAAAGAATTATTCATTGATACAACAGCTCCTGTTATAAACTCAATAGTTACACCTTCTCCTATGGATACAGAAGAAAGCTACTATCAGTTCTCAGGAATGGCAGTAGATAATACGCCTTCAAATGCTGTATCAACAAATGCGGCTTCTGGAATAGAAAAGATTCTCGTACAGTTTGCTGATAAGAATAATCCTTCAACAAAAACTACATGGCTCGAAGCTACTGGTACAACAAGATGGAACTTGCTTGTAACATACGCAAACAGTACATACAGCAGTGTATTTGGTTCTAATCAAGGTGAAAAAATTATCTATGTAAAAGCAATAGATATGGCTGGAAACGAAAGCGCAGTCGAAGAAAGAACCTTTGTTTACGATAAGGCTCAGCCAACTGTATCAATTTCAAGCTATACAATAGGAAGTAACAACACACCTCAGCTTTTAGGTGCAACAACTCAGTTTGATGTAAGCAATTCATTCAGTCTTTCTGGAACAGCTTCTGATACTTATAAGCTTAAGAACATTCAGGTATTCCAGAAAAAGGATGATGGAGAAGACCAGCTGGTAGTAGAAATCCCTGTAACTACTACAAGCTACAACTGGACTGTAAGTGGTTTACCTAGAGCAGAAGACTCTTTGGGTTCAGTAACTGGTACGGCTGATACAGAAACCGATGCAACATATCGTTATTATGTAAAGGTTTTCGATGCCTCAAGTACAGAAGGAAAGACAAGCCAGACTTCTCCAATCACAGTACGAATAGACAAAACTGCACCTACAGTTACAATTACATCTCCTGCTATAGATTTTGCAAGTGCTGACGATGTAATTTCCGGTTCATCAAAGATTTTCGAAGGAACTGCTGTAGATAATGAAAACGGTTCTGGACTTGCAAGCTACAGCTATGCATTCTCTCATAGTAGTACAGCACCTGCTGCTAATTCAAATGAATGGACTACTGTAAATGCAGAAAACGGCAACTGGTCTATCAGACGAGACTTGCTTGCAACAGACACAACAAATACTTCTCCAGAAAGCTTAACACAGGGCGAATGGTATCTGTTTGTTAAAGCAGTTGATAAAGCTGGAAATGCAATTACATCACCTGTTACACGACATTTCTGGGTGGACCAGAGTGCTCCTTCTCTTTCTAATGTAAATATTGAAGGTGGTATTTATTATTATAATACAAATAGTCTTACTCTTACCGGTAACGCATTCGATTCAAATGCTCTTGCAGAAGATGATGCAGTAGTTATAAAGAGGGGAAATACTGTCCTTGAAACAATTCCTCGAACCAGTATACCTGCAAACGGAGATTGGAGCGTTGTTCTTGACGCTGATGATATTCCTGCAAATGGATCTACAGCAATCACAATAGAAGTAAAAGACTGTGTTGGAAGAACAAGCGGAGTAAGCAGCTATACAGTTTGCAGAGATATGACTCCTCCTGTAGTAACAGCTTCTCTTGCAACAAATGCAGAACGTGTTTACCAGAAGAGTGTGAACTATACCTTCAGCGGTACTGTATCAGATCTAAACCTTTCAGATGTTACTGCTGTACTTTATAAGAATGATGTAGCAACAGAACAGGAAACAGCACTTATTCCACGAGGCAGTGCCTGGGAATGGAAGGTTTATGATCTTGAAGAAGCTTATTACAGCATAAAGATAACCGCTAAAGATAAAGCTGACAATCAGACTGAATATACAAGCGGTAGTGTTATGATAGATACTACGGCTCCTCTTTCTACTATAAGTGGAACTTCTTTGTATGACAGCGATGGAGCTTCTTTGGCAACTCCTGCAACAAATGCTGCTGTGCTTACAAATGGTACAGCAATTGATGCCGGCAGATATTATGCACAAAGCAGCTATACATTAAGTGGAATTATTACAGAAGCTAATTTTGCAAATACAACAAGTACCTTAGAATTAAAGGAAAATGGTACAACAAAGAATGTTGCGTTTACAGGAAATGGTTCAACAGCAAGTCCATATACCTGGAGCTATACACCGGCAAGTCTGGCAGATGGCACTTATGCTTATACCTTAAAGCTTACAGATAAAGCTGGAAACACAACAACTTACAGTGCAACAGTTGTTTACGATACAACAGCACCGGTACTCGGAATTGAAGTTCCTGTAGCAAATGCGGCTTATCCTTATATTCCTACTGCAAGTGGTTCTGTAAGTGATGCTGGAATTGGTATTGAAGAAAGAAAATGGTCCAGCGATAATACTAACTGGTCTGATGTTGAAATGACGACAACAACAAACTGGTCTGCTAGTATAGGTACAATGGATTCCGAAGGTCCTGTAACACTTTATGTAAAAGCAAAAGATAAGTTTGGTAGGGAAACATCAGAAAGTGTAAACTTTAGTTATGACCTTTATAATCCTCAATTAACCGAAACTGATACTGTTGATGAATACCAGAAAGCAGGCTATAGCTTTACATTGACTGGTACAGCCGGCGATACAAATGCACTTGACAACATTACAATTACAGAAGGTACTAATGTTTACGGCAGTACAAATGCTTCTGATTCAACGGGAACAGCAAGAATTACTACTCAAAATGCTGCAGTTACACTTTCTGAAAGCAATGGAGATACAGAGCTTAGTACAGAAAGCGGAAAGGGAAAGAACTGGAGTATAACATTCGCTTCAACCGATACAACTACACTTTCTCCGGGAAGACATACCTTTACAATAACTGCAAAGGATACTGCAGGAAAGACTTCTACTTCTGAAGTTAAGAATATATTTATAGATACAATTGCTCCTCAGGTTCTTACAGCAGTAACTCCAACTACAAGCCAGACAGCTAATGCTTCGTTCAGATTTACAGGAACAGCAAAAGACAATAACAACAGCTCTGCAGACTCAAGAGTTGAAATGGTAAAGGTTAAGTTCAATTCTTATTCTTCTGCTTCTGCCACAGAAACAGAACCTTCTGCTACAACTGAATGGTTTGATGCAAACGGCGATACAAGCTGGAATTATATTGCAGTATTTACAGATGAAGGATTGAACTCTGTATTCGGTGATAGCAAAGGCTACAAGACAATTTCTGTAAAGGCTATTGATTATGCAGGTAACGAAAGTCCAGTATTCGAATCTCCTAAGTTCCTGTATGACCGTGAGATTCCAACATCTGTAATTAATTCTTATACACCGGAAAATGGAAGTGCAGTAAATCTTACTTCTACAACAAGCTTCTTTGCTAACAATACATTCAAGCTTAGTCTTACTGCAAACGACGATTATAGTGTAAAGAAGATTGTTGTAAAACAGAAGAACAACGGTATTACAAAGACTGTTTATACATTGGATAATATCAATTTGAGCCAAAAAGCAGTTGATGTTTTGAATCTTCCACGCGATGTTTCAGGTTTGGATGATGACGACGACGATGCAACTGCAACAAGTGCTCTTGTATTGAACGAGAACAGTTCAGGTGAATACGAATATTCAGTTGAAGTAACAGATCTTGCCGGCAAGTCAGCTTCAGTTGCAACTGTAAAAGCAAATATAGACAAGAAGGTACCTGTAATCAATTTGGACACAGAGCTTAATGCAGCTTACTATCAGGGCTTGTCAAAGACCTTCAGCTTCAGTGCAAATGACCCTACAGCATCAGACGGCAGCTCTGGTTCAGGTCTTTCTAAATACTACTATAAGTATACTCAGGATACTGCTGCACAAACCGTAAGTTCTTCTGGCTGGACAGAAAAAGTTGCTTCGTCTAGCTTTGATGTAATCCCTTCATTAGTATCTGGAAATACTTTGGGAACAAACGGCGAGCTTAACGAAGGCCACTGGTATTTGTGGTACTATGTAAAAGATGTCGCTGGCAATACTTCTACTCCAACAAGTGTAAACTTCTGGTTCGACCAGGGTAATCCAAGTCTGACTGCTGCTGTTACACCTGCAAATAACAGCGTTACAGGTAGCGGTACAGAGTTCTACTTTAACAGCGGACTAACTGGAACAATTTCTGCAAGTGATTCTTCAAATGTTGCTCCAGCATTATCATATAAAATTGATGACGAGGATGCGGTTCCTGTAACTGGTTCAAGCTGGACAATTCCTGAAGGTTCATTCTCTGATGAAGGAACTTATTCTCTGGTATTTACTGCAACAGATCAGGTTGGAAGAACTGCAACTAAAGAGTTTACAGTACACAAGGATGTTTCTGGACCTGAAATCTCAATTACAAGTCCTACAAATAACTCTTATTTTGAACAGGCTACAATCAATATAAGAGGTAGTGTAAACGATGGTACAACTGAAAATCCAGGAAGTGGAGTAAATAAGGTTTATTATTCAACAAATAATACAAACTGGACAGAGCTTACTACTTATTCGGCAGGTGGAGCAATCTGGAATGACACTGTATCTCTTGACCAGCAGGGTAATGTAACTCTTTATGTAAAGGCAGTAGATAAGCTTGGTCAGGAATCAACACACCCAAGTGTAACATTCTCTTATGATGCAGCGGCACCTGTTATTGTAGAAAATGATTCAGTCGCAGCTAATCAAAAGCAAGGCTACAGCTTTACACTTACAGGTACAGCTTATGATACGAATGAACTCAGCTATGTAGAAATTGTTGATAAGATTGGTGATACACTACAGGGAACATACAGCACAAGCAATGGTACACTGTCAGTAACAAGCGGAACAGTTGCAACAGCAAAATCTGAAGCAACTAAAGTTACCTGGAGCAAGACTTTCTCTGCAAGTGATGCAAATCCTCTTGAACAGGGAACTCATACATTTACAATCAAAGCAAAAGATACTTCAGAACGACTTGCTGCAACAATTACAAAGACAGTTACTGTAGATACAATTCTCCCAGAAATCGAAATAACAACACCATCTGCAGCAGGCTTTACAAAATCAGCTTTTGTTACATTCAACGGAACTTTGACTGAAGTTAATTTTGATTCTCTCGAAATTAAGCTTTATAAAGAAGCTGGAGCTACAGATGAATTAATAGAAACTGTAAATACAACTCCACAGGGAGCTGACGGAAACTGGTCTTATACAGCAAACCTCCCGGATGAAGATAAAGCTTACTACATTACTGTAAAGGCAACAGATAAGGTTGGAAACATAGCTACAGAAACAAGTGCTCAGATAACAACAGACTTTACTGCACCAGCAACAACACTTACTTCAAGCGGCCTGACTAATGAAAGTGCAGAATCAGTAACAGCTATTTCAGAAAACGTAACCTACTATGCTAAGAACAGCTACACAGTTTCCGGAACAATTACAGAAGCAAATTACGACAGAACAAAAGTAACAATTACAGCAACGAAAGACAATGTAAATGTCACTGCACCTTCTATAACTGTAAATACAGACAAGACCTGGAGCTTTACAGGCATAACAGGAACTGGTACATACGAATACAGCCTTAAGATTGAAGATAAGGCAGCAAACAGCAAGACCTATAAGATTAAGGTTGTTTATGATAATACAGCACCTGAAACTCTCAGCATAACAACAGCTGCAACATCAGGAGTAAACTCAATATCAGGTTCTTCAAAGACATTTGAAGGAAGTGCAAGCGACAGCGGTTCAGGACTTTCAAGCTACAGCTATGCATTCACACAGGGTAATTCAGCACCTGCAGCAGATTCAAACGACTGGACTAAGGTAGAGACTGGAAACGGTAACTGGTCATTCACAAGAACAGTAATCAGCTCAACATCACCTTCACCTAACTGTCTGCACGAAGGCTTGTGGACACTGTATGTAAAGGCAACAGACAAGGCCGGCAATACATCTACAACACCTGTTTCAAGACAGTACTGGGTAGACCAGAGTGCACCTGCAATTACAGACCTTAATAATGCAGCAATAAATTACTTCAACGGAACACTCACAATTACAGGAAAGGCAATAGATACAAATGCACTTGCAGCAAGCGGTGCAGTAGTAATCAAGAATGGTACAACAACTCTTGCTACAATAGACAGTGTTGGTACCGGCGGTACATGGACAGCAAGTATTAATGGCAGCAGCATTACTGCAAATACAGCAGTTGACCTTACAATCCAGGCAACAGACTGTGTTGGAAAGTCAAGTGATGCAGTAACATATACCGTATACAAGGATACAAATCCTCCGGTAATCGCATTTACAAGTCCTGACGGAAATCTTGCACAGGACGAACCTCTGTCTGGAACTTCTGGTATTTTCAGCGGAACAACAACAGATGCAGCTTCCGGTGTTGCAAGCTACAGCTATGTATTCTCAAAGGGTTCAACCGCTCCTGCAACAGGCTGGACAACTGTAACGAATGCAGTAACAAGCTGGAGTATACCAAAAACATTTACAGCCGGAACAGGAACAGCTGCAAATGATGAAGGACAGTGGTATCTGTTTGTTAAGGCAGCAGATAAGGCTGGAAATGAAACTGTTTCAGCAAGTTCACTGAGCTTCTGGTATGACAACAGTGTACCTACAATAACTGCATCTATGACAACAGCAACTGGTAAATGCGAAAACAAAGATGGAAAATATTACTTTAATGGAACAATTGCAGCAAATACAGCCCTTACTGGAAGTATTACAGCAAGTGATACTTCAGCTGTAGCACCGACAATCAGTTATAAGATTGATTCTGGAACTGAAGTTGAAATAACAGGAACAAATGCGTCAACAGGAACAAGTTCTGGAACATGGTCAATTCCATCAAGTGCATTTACACAGGATGGTGAATACACAGTAAAGATTATTGCAACTGACCAGTGTGGTAGAAAAGCAGAACAGACATACAATGTTTACAGAGATACTTTGGCTCCGACAATCACTATTACTGCACCAGCAGCTGCTACAGGCACAATTGTCAATACCGCATCTTATACATTTGGAGGAACAATTGCAGATCCTACCTTCTATAGCGCAAGCGCTGTTTTGTATAAGGATACTGCTGCAACAGATACTACTACTACTATCGAAGTAAACGATAATAATACCTGGACATGGAGACCTACAGGTCTTGAAGATGGAACTTATCATATTGTTGTTACCGCAAAAGACAAGGTTAGCAATACAGCAACTAAAACTACTGGTACTGTAATAGTAGACCGAACTGCTCCTGCAACATCTATTGTCCCAGCTGAAGGAAATAATATTACTGATGCAAGTTTTGCTGCTGTAGACGAACTTGAAAATGGTAAAACATATTATACTTCTTCTTCATACACAATTACAGGTGTTATAAATGATAATAACTGGGGAACAGGTGCAACCGCTAAGTATAAGATTGATAACGGAGCTGAAACTACTCTTACAGTTAATGCTTCAACAAAGGCCTGGAGTTTACCTGCAGCAACAGCCGGTCATACTTATGAAATAAAGCTTAAAGATTCAGCAGGAAACGAGAATACTTACAGCTTTACAATCAGCTATGATAATGTACCTCCAACCGCTACTGTAGCTATTCCAGAAAATAATATAACAGATCCTCAGTATGCACTTAGCGCAAACAATTATTCATTCAAGCTTAGTGCTTCAGATCCAGATAATGGTGTTGGCGTTAAGGAACTGAGTTACATATTTACAACAACAACTTCTCTTCCTGCAGCAAATGCCGGCTGGCAAACAGATTCTAACTTTACAACAGCTGACAAGTATGTAGTTATGGACCTTGTTGCTTTGAACACTGTTGATTCAAACAGCCAGACTGTTGAAAATACTCTTACAGCAACTCAGCTTCCAGAAGGAACCTGGTACTTGTGGGTTAAGGCAAAAGATAAAGCTGGTAACGTAACAAATGATGAAACAATAACTACAAACAGACGCCAGATTATTGTAGATAAAGCTAATCCAACGTTAACTGTAACTAACAGTTTGAACGAATCTGGAACAAATCCTGTTTATGAAGAAGTAACAGGCTCTGGTTATACTATAAGTGGTACTGTTAGTGATACTCATGCTGTTGCTTCAAATGATGCTATTGTAATCAAAGTTGATGGTGAAATAAAGACAACAATTGCAAAAACATCTTTGACTGGTACTCCAGCTGTTAATTGGTCATACACAATTCCAAAGGATTCTATCCACGAAAATGGACTTACAGAAGTTGAAGTAATTGCAAAGGATGTTGTTGGAAAGACAACTTCAAAGAAATACAATCTGTATTATGATACAGCAGCTCCTGAACTCGAAGTTAATGCTCCTGCGATGGGTGAACAGGTTGAAAATGCAGAAAAAATCATCAAGGGAACAGTAAGAGACGATGGTTACGGACTTGCAAAACTTGAATTTGCCCTTAAGAATAGTTCTAATACTACTGTAAAAGACAGCAGCAATAACGATATTTCTGGTTACTGGTCTGCAACAACTTCAAATGTCACAAATAATTACCCTCTTAAGATAAAGGGTGAGCAGTGGTTCTATGCCGGTCAGCCAGATGAAAATGGTGTAACTGGAAATACTGCTTTGACAATCCCTCTTGGAACAGCTGAAGGTACACTCAAGCTTGTAGTTACTGCTACAGAAAAGGTTGTTGGTAGTCATACTGCAAGAACTAAAACAGAAGAAATAACATTCTACTATGATGCTGCTGAACCAAACATTACCGAAAGTGGTTCTGTAAGCAGAATTACAAACACAGACTTTGTACTCACTGGTACGGCTTATGATACAAACCAGCTTGCAAAGATTGAAATCAAGCAGGGTGGTGTTCTGAAGGCTACAACAGAAGCTAATCCTGCTGCAGGTGTAGTTGCCATTTCGTTTGCAAATGGTACTGATTCAACAGCACAAGGTTATAATGGTAGTTATACTTTAGCTTCTGCAAAAGCAGATAGTACAAAAGGATATTGGGAAGCTACATTCCCAGCTTCTAGTTATGCTGATGGCAGCTATCAGTTCAGCATAACAGCTACAGATATTTCTGGAAAAATGACAACCGTTACAAGAACTATCCAGATGGATAAGACTGCTCCTGCAAACATTTCTCCTTCTACTACAGGTGGAACTGAAATCAGTTCAAAGAATTGGTACAACTCACGTGCACTTGCAATTTCTGTAACAGCTACTGATACAAATGGCTCTGGAGTAAGTACAGCGGATTATTCCCTTGTTGCTTATAATGAGGCAAGTTCAAATGCTGATCCAACAGAAGCCTACAGAAGCTGGACAAATATTCCTAATAACGGGGAAGCTTTTGTCGGTACTGTAAACTTACCTGCAGACGGCGAAAACACCTTCTATGTACGAGTAAAGGATGTTGCAGGAAACTATGGTTATAATAATACCGGATTAACAGTTTACATAGATTCTGCAGCTCCTGCTTCTGCAACAGTTGCAAGTGTAGATGGTGTTGTAGCTGGTGATGGTGAAAACCAGTTTGGCGGAACAAAGCTTACAAACGGAAGTTCAAATATAGCCTTTACAATGACAGCTGCTGATGCAGGAACTGTAGGAACAGATGCAACTGGTATAGGCAGTATAAAGATTATTAAGGTTGGAAATAATACTCTTGAAGGAAACGCTCAGATTAATGTAACTGAAGACAAAGATACACATGAATTGGGAGCAGAAATTCCAAGTACATCTATTACAACTTCCGGTGGTGTTATTGCAAGAGTAACCGATAAGGTTGGAAACTCTTATGACTTTACACTATTCCAGATTCAGTTTGATAACAAGTATCCTAAAGTAACAATAAGTAATATTGCTGATGCCGATACTTCCGTAACAGGAACTCAGATAAACGGTACAACAACAATTAACGGTACTGCATCTGATGATCAGACTCTGGCATCTGTAAAACTCCAATACTCAAGGAAAACTGGAGCTACAACTTGGTCTGACTGGGCTGATACAGGCTTAACAAACCAGGGAACAATTTACAGCTGGAGCTTTAAGGTAAATACAACTCAATCACCTTATTCTGACGGCGACACAGTACGCTTCCGTGTACTTGCAACAGATGCTGCCGGAAACGAAGGTAACTCTGGAACAACTGGTACAGCTACAGGAAATATTTATGGTACTGGCGACAGTGCAGCAGCATACGCAGAAGTTATTATTTCTCAGGATTCAGACAGACCTGTAATTGGAATCAGTAATCTTGAAATGAGTGATGAAAATCAGGTTAGTGGTGAAACAAGTTATTACTGGCATAGATATGGTTCTATGTATGGTACAGTTTCTGATGATGATGGAAGTGTTACATCTGTAAAATATAAGATTGGATCAGATGGAACATGGTCAGGCAATATTTACTCTAATGGTATGTGGCAGATTTCAAATCTGACTGATGGAGCAAAAGATATCTACTTTGAAGTAATTGATGGTGGAAATACAACATTTACTTCATCACTAACAAAGAAACCAAAGGTTCAGGATAGTCAGGGAGCTGCAAAGCTTGGTTATACTGATTCTGACACTGTTGTTCTTAATGTAAAGGTAGATACTCAAGATCCTGAAATCATTTCTAAGAAATACTATTTGAGTTCATCAAAAG
The DNA here is from genome assembly GCA_016290335.1 of Treponema sp. The sequence continues at coordinate 42,156 of JAEETM010000005.1, forward strand.
ATTATAATGCAGAAACAGACTGGGATGCTGCTTCAAATCTTGCAGTATTATCTACAAAAGATAGTGGTGGTACAAATAAATATCTGTATGTAGAAGTAAAAGAATCAGATAGTAATGGAATTGATACAGGCTCAAGTTCTATTACATTTGATGGAGTTACAGCTACAACTACAGCGGATGTTGCAAATCAGCTTCCTAATAAAGTAAGACAAATCTCTCAATCAATTAACGCTGGTGTTACAACAACTATTGTACGAATAGACCTTTCTCAATTTGAAACTGGTTCTCGTGCGTTTATGATAACAGTTTATGACAATGCCACTAAATACAAGATAGAATCAACGAATGTTTCAGTAGATAATACTACTCCTGTAATGGAAGTATCTAATTATGAAGCTGGTGTAGTACTTTACGGTTCTAACAGCAACACAATTCGTTTTATTCAGCAAAATGAAAGTGATATAAGCGAGCTTTGGTATTATGTAACTGATGATGCGAACTTTGCTCCTGTATATAATGCTGAAAGTGGTACTTACAATAGCTTTACACGTTTGCACGGAAACCAGGTTGGAACTACAACCAGTCTCTATTTTGATGACGGTGCAACAAGCAGCAGCGAGTATCATACTTCTAAGTTCTACAGTATTATTCAGTCTCTTACAGGAAAAACAAATGCCGAAATGGCTGCAAGTGATGCAGTAGTTCCTTTGTGGCTCTGGTTCTATTCAGTAGATAAATTAGGAAATAAATCTACTCCTACTGCTGCAAATAGATTTGCATTCAATGTTCTTCCAAATGGCGATAAACCAAGAATTGACATTACTTATCCTGCTGAAAAACAGAAGACTGTTGTAGCACCGGTTTCTGTTGGAGGAACAATCCGAATAACAGGAACTACAGAAATTGCAACAGATAGTGTTGATGCTGTATATATTCAGATTGAACCTGATTATGCTTACTCTAGTGCAGCTAATATTACGGGAAATGTCTTTACTGATGATTGGAAAACAGAGTTTACAAATGCTGTTACTGCTAAGAACTTGAACTTTACTCTAAATGATTCTGCTTATGTAGGCTACCAGATTGTAGATTTGAATGATAATGATCATTATTCTGGAAAGTTTACTGACTCTCCTTACCGTTATGCGATAAAAGTTTCCGGAACAACTAACTGGAATTTCAGCTTGAATGCTAAAAAAGAAGTTAATACTGATGGTAAGTATGTTGCAGTTAGAGCTTTTGCGGTAAGTAAAACTAATAATAAGGTAAGTGACTCTGTTACTCACGTTATGAAGATAGATGCAAATGCACCTCTTATTGGTAATACTATTCCGCTTCACCTTGTTCAATATAACAGTAATACACCAGTTGCAAGACAGGAATATACACCGGATATGTATTTGAAAGGCGAATGGTATCTTGAAGGTTCTGTTGAGCATGGAAGCGGTATACAGGAAATTACTTGGGAAGGTAGCTCAATTATTAACGATAGTACAAAGGTTACTATAAATAATGATATTTCATCTGAAGGCGTGAATAATTACAACATCAAGATTCCAGTAGGTTCTTCTTCTATTTCTGGAGAACCAAAATATACGCTTTCGATTACTGATGCAAGAGATAATAATCCACAAACTATATCAGAAACAATAAGTTTCAAAGTTGATAATACACCGCCAGTATTAAACCTTACAAATAGTACTGATGATACTACAATTACATTGGCAGAGGACGAAACTGGTTCAGAAGTATCAAATTCAATAACTCAATCAAATGGAACCTTCACAATTGAAGGTAATGTTAACGAAGGTGAACCTGGTGATACAGGCTTTAATAGGGTAGCAATGTTCTATACAAGAGTAGACGGTGGAGTTACAAAGCTTGTTGACCCTATGCTTGCTCAGGGAGATTCAGGAAAAGATAACTTTGAAGCCATAACAGGACTTGAGCCTTATGTTGATGTAGCTTCTGGTGGTGATGGTCTTTACTGGAGAACTGCACAAGGTACTGTTGCAAACAATGTTATTACGCTTACTTCTGTTGGTGGTACTGCAATTGCAAGTGTAACAAACTTTGCCAAGATTATCAGAGTTGGTGGTTTGTGTAAAATAAACAAGGTTATTTACAGAATCTCGGCTGTAGATATTACAAACCATAAAGTAACTGTTGAAGGTTCTATTGCAGATATTACTTCATCAACAAGTATGTATTTCTCAGCTGGTGCGTTGATTATTGACCATAAATCTACAGAAGGCGGAAAATCTTACTATGATGTTAATGGTAATACACAGTATCGCACAACTGCTACATATAACCCAGCAGGTGTAGATACCCTTAATGATGATGATGGCGACCAGATGATTGAAAGTGCTACAAGGAATGGTACTGCTTACAGCTGGTCTGCTTCAATCAATTCAAGCAATATTCTTGATGGTTTGGTAACTGTTCATTTTGTTGCATTCGATAATGCAGGAAATGTAAGTTATAAATCATTCAAAGCAAACGTTGCAAACAATGCTCCTAGAATTGCCGGTTATAGTTATGGAACTGACTCTAACGGTAATGGTACAGTAGATTCTAACGAAATGATAACTGACGATTGGAATATTTATACTACAGACCACAGTTCAAGAAATAAGGGTAATGGTTATGATGTTGCTACAAAGGTAACTAATAAGACAATTGGCAGCAATGCTGATTATATTACTGTAAAAGGTGCTCTTACTGTAAAACCAGAAATTGTAGGTGGAAATATTGGACTTGGTTATACTTATAGTTATACAAAAGAAGATAATAGTACGTATACATTGCCTGATGCTGTCGCTTATACAGGTGCAGGAGCATTGCATGGTGAAGAAAATGTTGTCCGTGATGCAGATTTGTCTATAACAATTCCTCTTGCAGAATTCCTTAATACCAGTCATAAAGTCAAGAGCGGTGTTCAGAAGATAACTTTCACTGTTTGGGATAAAACTGATGGAACAACATTTGGAGTAAATAGTGGACATGCAGACATTCATCTGTGGACAAATGTTGTACTCTCAGATTCAGAACCTCCAAAAAATACACTCAAGCGTTTCTACTGGAGAAAGAATAACAACACAATAGAAAGCTCTGTTCACTATGAAAATGGTGTTGCACAGGGACATATCGAGCTTGAAGATGATTGGGATGATACTGCTACTTTTGCTGCGAATGAAGCTGCAGCAGCTAATGCTAAGAATGCTGAATACGATGCTGACCCTAAAGTTTCTGGTGTTGTATACTTCGAAGGTGTTGCTACAGACAATCTATGTGTAGAAAAGCTTACACTTTATGTTCCAGGTTTGAATAGTGGAAATGCTATTACTTTTGCACAGCGAGACAGAGTGGCAAATAGTGCAACTCTTGGAGAATTCATAAACTGTTCAACAGTTGATGGTGTAACATTTGTAAGTGCAGAAGATGAATACGACAAGAAAAATGGAAAGAATACCGTAACCTGGAAAGTAAAAGTAGACACCTCAAAAGCTAATCCAGTAGCCGCTACCGATGTAAAGGTACGCGCCGGTGCTATTGACCGTGGTGCTCCAAGTCTTACAAATGGTACTATAAGTTATACTGGTGCCAAAACATTTACACCTGGCACAGACTTGAGCAGCACAGGAACTGGTGCAAGAAATGCACAGGGTGAGGTAACTTCACCGCTTACAGCTTTGTATCAGATTGATATTGTTCCGTATATTACAGATATTTCTTCTGGTGATATGGATATTGGTACAAAGAAATACTTACGCCGAACAGCAAGTGGAGCTTTTGTTGCAAGTGTTGATGATACCACAAATGCGAATATTACTGTTAAAGGCTTCAACTTAACGGGTGGCAAAGTTTACTTAGGAACAACTCAAAAGACTACTGGTACTTCTGGTAATAATCTTACAGTTGCAAAGAATATTCTTACTAACTCCGGAAAAATTAAAGTTGCAGTTGTAAATGATGGTAAGACTATTGAATCATTAAATAATCTTAATGATGATACTAAGGATTATAACAAAGAGCCTTCTCAGTTTGCTGCCAACCATACAGATGACCGTTATATTTACATGTGGGATATTACTACAACTACTTATAGTGGTGCAGAAGCTGTTATGAAACCTGAAATTAATGGAAGTGGTGCTAAAACAGGCAATATGGTTTGGTATTATGCAAGCAATGTAGATTCAATGTATGCAAACGGAACAAAACTTTGTAACTCATGGGGTGGTGCAATTGTAGGTGGAAATTTCGCATATAACGATATTGGTAAACCATCTTGGGTTTATTTGCATAATACAAGCTGGACAGGTACAACATCATATAAGATTTATGGTTCTGTTCAGTGGGGTAAAGAATGGATGTCGAATTATGATGCTCGTAATTGGAATGTTGTGCCGTATGATAATTATAGAAATTACAATCACCGAGGAGCTTATGATGAGATTTATTACAATACCGCTCGTCTAGGATTGGGTAATCTTTCTTTTGTTGACGATAATAATTATTCTTATAATGATACGGTAATGAATCGTTACCAGAATATTAAGGTCGCAGCAACAGGAAATGCTACAGATACTTTGAATATGATTGCATATTTTGATAAAGCAGATGAATCTCGTTCTATTGTATTCTGGCGATTCCATGAAGGAACGGGTGTTACTAAAACACAACCTCTTACATATACAAGAAGTGGGGGTAATTGGGAGGCTTATACTTTTACAGCTAATACTTGGGCAGATATAACTCGAGAAGCAGGTCAAACAACTACGTATGGTGATGGTGATTCTATTGTTGGTATGAAGACTCCTAAAGGTCGAGAGAAATTAACTTCTGATGGTGCAGATAGTAAGTATTTTGATATGGTTTATGATTCTGTAAAGAAAGTTGTGTATGTTGCCTATTATGATGAAACGGCAGGTGCACTTAAGATTACCTATCTCAATAATCCTGCTGCAGGTTCCGCCGGAAATTGGACAAATAAAACATGGAGTACAGCTTTCACTGTTGATCCAGAAGCTGCTGGTCAATATGTATCAATGAAGACAGATAGTGAGGGTAAAATACATCTTGCTTACTACGATTCAACAGGTTCATACTTAAAGTATGCTCTTGTTACTCCAACTATAACAACTACTGGTAATGGTAACAATGCTGTAAGTACAGTTACAGACCTTTCAGTTACAAAGAAAGTGCTTGTAGATACTCTCTTTACAAACGGTATGTTCAACAGTATTACTCTCAGACAGTTTGGTACTGGAGATGTTCGTCCTGTAATTACCAGTTACTCAATTTCTTATGGTGGAACCAAATATGCTTTGCGTACTTCATGGCCTCTTACAACAGTTGCCAATATAGAAGCTGGTGCAACTGAAGATGGTTACACAGGTAAATGGGAAACTGTAGTTGTAGTTTCTTCAAATGCTCCAACACAAGATAATACTTACACAGAAACTAATGGAACTGGTTATACTGGTAATATAGTTGTTGGTTATACAGCATCCAAGCTGGAGCAGGCATTACTTCTCAGTGAGTAAACATGAACTTTCTATTAAGAAGTTCTTTAAGTTAAAAAAACACACACCTTGCAAACCCCAGCAAGGTGTGTTATCCAGTTTGTGGCCCGCCACATTGGTTTTGAATCAATTGTTTTCAAAATCAGTGTGACGGGTGTTTTTTTATGTGTTATTCGGATGTTTGCCGTTACTTCAAAAACAGCCTTACGAGCGATTCTTTGCTTTTGTTGTAAGGCTGGTAGCGCATGTTTATGTCAATCCAGGTCTTTTTGTCAACAATGCTCTTTTTATGGCTGAAGGTGTCGAAGCCGACTTTGCCGTGGTAGGCACCCATACCGCTTTCGCCAACGCCGCCAAAGCCCATGTTGTTTGTGGCAAGGTGGACTACAACATCATTTATACAGCCGCCACCGAACGAGCAGCGGGTAAGAATGCGTTTCTGCAAGCCTTTGTTCTGTGTAAAAAGATAGAGGGCAAGCGGCTTCTGGTGACCGTTTACAATCTGGTATAATTCATCTTCATTTTTATAAGTGAGGATTGGCAGAATTGGACCAAAAATCTCTTCGCCCATAACGGCATCATCCCAGGTAACGTTGTCCAAAACGGTTGGTTCAATCTTTAAAGTTTCGGCATTTGACTTTCCGCCAACAGCAATCTTGCCGGCATCAATCAATCCGCGAACACGCTCAAAGTGCTTGGCGTTTATAATTTTTCCGTAGCTTGGATTTTCAAGAGGATTATCTCCAAACTGGATTTTAATCTGTTTTTTAAGCTCTGAAACAAACTGTTCTTTTACCGATTCGTGGCAGAGAACATAGTCAGGGGCAACACAGGTCTGACCGCAGTTCAAATATTTACCCCAGGTAATTCGTTTTGCGGCAAGCGGAATCTTTGCAGTTGAATCTATAATACAAGGTGATTTTCCACCAAGCTCAAGTGTTACAGGTGTAAGATATTCGGCAGCTTTTCGCAGAACTTCTTTTCCAACACCCTGACTTCCTGTAAAGAAAATATAATCAAACTTCTGTTCAAGCAGGCACTGGTTTTCGGCACGTCCGCCAGTTACAACGGCAACGTATTCCGGGTCAAAGCATTCTGCAATCAATTTTGCAATTACATCACTTGTTGCAGGAGAGTAAGCACTTGGTTTTACAACACATGTATTTCCGGCAGCAACTGCATCTACAAGCGGGTCAATTGTCAAAAGGAAAGGATAATTCCACGGACTCATAATCAGAACGTTTCCGTAAGGAGAGGCTTTAACAAAGCTTTTTGCAGCAAAGTTTGTAAGGCATGTTGCGCGTGGAGAATCTTTTGCAAACTTGCGTGTATGCTTTATCATATAGGAAATCTCGCTCATTACAAGACCGGCTTCGCACATAAAACCTTCGAATGCACTTTTACCAAGGTCGGCAGTGAGCGCATCAGTAATTTCTTTTTCGTGAGATTTTACTGCAGCGTAAAGCTTTTTGAGTGCGGCAATTCGGTTTTCTACAGGTAAAGTGTTTCCTTTTTCAAAAAAATACTTCTGTTTTTCAACAATCGCTTTGATTTCCACTTCTGTCATTTTTTCCTTCCTTATGCTCTGTCGGCAAGTTTTTCGGCGGAATCCTGCTCCATTACATCATAATAGAACTGTTCAAGCTCCTGTGCATTCCACAAAACTGGTACCGGATAAATAGGGTTTGCTTCTTTATCTGCACGTTTTGCAAGCTCAGGAATATCTTCTGCTTTGATTCCCTTGAGCGTTGTTGGAATGTCCAGGCGGGCATTAAGCTGTTCAATCTGACTGATAAAGCTTTTTGCTGCAAACTCGGCAGATTCATCCTCATGTGCAAGACCGGCGGCAACGGCAAGCTCCTTAAGCTTTTTGTAAACCTTTGGTCCGTAGCGTTTAAGCACGATTGGAAGCAGAACCGAATTGGCGAGTCCGTGCGGAATGTTGTAAGCACCACCTAACGAATGTGCAACCGCATGAACATAACCTACATACGAGCGCGAAAAAGCTCCGCCTGCAAGATGAGATGCCATAAGCATATTTCGCCTTGCATCTTCATCATAACCGTTTTTGTAAGCTTTTTCTATATTTTCAAAGATAAGTTTGGTAGCTGTTCGCGAAAAATAGCGGGTTTTGATTGTAGTTGAGCGGCCAATGTATGCTTCTACGGCATGTGTAAGTGCATCTACACCAGTTGAAGCAGTGAGTGTTTTTGGCAGTGTGAATGTAACCTTTGGATCAAGTACGGCAACCTTTGGAATAAGCGGGAAGTCGCTCATAGGATATTTATAGTTAGTGTTTTCATCTGTGATTACGGCTGTTACTGTAACCTCGCTTCCAGTTCCTGCTGTTGTAGGAATTGCGGCAAGGAAAGGTATTTTTCGTCCTATTTTGAGGATTCCTTTCATTTTCGAAAGCGGTTTGTTAGGGCAGGCAACACGTGCACCTACTGCCTTTGCACAGTCCATTGAAGAACCACCGCCAAAAGCAATAAGACCTTCGCAGCTGTTTTCCTTATAAATCTGGAGTGCTTCTTCTACGTTGGCAACTGTTGGATTTGCACGTGTTTTATCGTAAACAATGCATTTAATTCCGTTTTCCGGCAAAAGATCTTCCAGCGGACGGGTAAGTGTTCGCAGCTGGGCGTCTGTAACGAGCATTACGGTTGCAATGTGCTTTTTCTTAAACTCATTCGGCAGTTCTTCTATGCTGTTCAGGATTTTCGGGTCGCGGTATGGAAGTAGTGGGATTGCAAGCTTAAAAACTGTCTGGAAAGTTCTGCAATAAATCTTCTTTAATATATTCATTTTATTCCTCTTTATTGATGATGTGGGTACTGTTTTTTAAATAATTTTACTATTACAGTATGACAAATATTGCAAAAATGTCAAGATTAAAAAAGATGCAAAAAAAGTAAAAAAAAATCGTATCTCTATCATAACTTGAGGGTATTTCCACCTATATTATATATTATGGTTTCAAAGGCAGAGTTAAAGAGCGAAGTTGATTTTGTTAAGAAAGAGTATCAGTCTCATTTTTGGAAGAAGCTTTATAAGGAGATTATCGAAAGGCATTTTTATTTTTGGGATTTTTATTTGAATGAATCTAATCTTTCTTATGAACATGTTCTGAAGCATTTTGTAAACAGCTTTGCTTTTCTTGAAAATGAGCGGAGGTTTAAGTTTACGGCTGATAAAAACTCGTTTAAGTTTGAAATTGGAATGGGAAGATCCACAAAAAAATATGGAAATATGATTACGGTTGTGGTAAGTAAGAAGAAAATAACCTTGAGGTTTTTGCCCTATAATTTTTTGTGCAAGGTATTTCCTCTTGATGATTATGGAGTTGTTGAAAGTATAATCTGGGACTATTACAGGGAATTGATTGAAAAGGAGGGATTAAAGAAGTTCCTTGAAGAGTTTAGAAGCTTTGAAAATGAGTTTAAAATCCTCACGCCAAAAACATTAGAAATTGCACAGGATACAATTGCAGCCTTGTACCGTAAAAGCAACCAGAAAGAATACTACCTGGAGCAATCGGTTCTTTTTTCTGTTATGCGCGTGAATGGAAATAATTTGAGTATTATGCATAAGGATTTTTTGAAGAATCCTACGCCTTTTATAAAAATGTTACAAAGAGAAAGTAATTTGTAATAAATTATCATCAAATGATAGTTATCAAATATATAATTAACATAAGATTGTGATCACTGAATAATGGAGGAGAAAAATGCCTGTAAGAATTAACGGAAAAATGCTTTTAGAGATTTTGGAAGAAACACCCAGTACACAGAACATTATGCTTATGGGAAAACATGGAATTGGTAAGTCGCAGATTCTGGAAAAGTTTTATACAGCAAAAGGTTGTAAGGTTGTATCTCTGTTTCTGGGGCAGATGAGTGACCCTGGAGATTTGATTGGTATTCCACATAAAAATGAGCAGACGGGACACACGGAGTTTATGCCGCCGTACTGGTTTCCTACGGATGATACACCGGTTGTTTTATTCCTGGATGAGTTGAATCGTGCCAGACCTGAAGTTTTGCAGACAATTATGGATTTGGCTTTGAACCGGAAGCTTGCGGGTAGGTCTCTGCCGGCGGGAAGCAGAATTATTTCGGCGGTAAACAATGGTGATGAGTATCAGCTGACGGATCTGGACCCGGCTCTTGTTTCCCGCTTTAACATTTATGAGTTTGTGCCGACTGTACCTGACTGGCTTTTGTGGGCAGACAAAAACGGAGTTGATGAAAGAATTACCTCGTATATCGCAGCGAATCCAAAGGCTCTGGACAATCAGGTTGCCGCTGAAGATCTGGACAATCTTGAAAAAACACCGGACCGCCGAGGCTGGGTAAGGGTTTCTGAAATCATCAAGGGAAAAGAAAAATTAACGCAGAGTCATAAAACTATGATTGCGGGAATTGTTGGCGGTGTAGCTTCTAACCGATTTTTTGAGTTTCTGGACCACAATCATCTTCTTACGGCAAAGGAGCTTTTGCTTGGTGATTTTACGGAAAGTCTTCCAAAGCTTAAAGGTTATAAAACTCCTCAGTTGGCCACAATTAACGATGCGGTATTTGTTTTTCTTGAATCTCAAAAGTATGGGGATGAAGATAAAGATACAATGGCTAAAAACCTTGCGGATTATTTTGATTACCTTGAAACAAATAGTTTGCGGGAAGCAATGGCTCATTTTGCAAATATGTTCAGTGGAACAATGTATCCGAATGCACTTGTTTTTATAATTGGTGAGTGCCCTGATTTGTACACAAAGATGACGAGGTTTGTTTCGGAGATAAAATAGTATGTCTGTAGAGGATACAATTAGTCATGTAGTAGATAAATGGTTTTTATATGAACCGCTTTTGTTCAATGTTTACTGTACTCACCGACTTGAAAAAAACACAGAGATGAGTTGTGCGTTCAGGTCTGGAAAACGGCGGATTGAATATAACCCTAATCTGCTTGAAGGCTGGCCGGAAAAAGATATTGAAATGGGACTCAAAATTGAAGTTACGCGAATACTGTTGAAGCATCCGTATCAGCGTGTGCCTCAGAATCCCAATAGAAATGCGTTGAAAACTGCGAGCGATATAACAATAAGCGAAAACTGTTTTACATCCAGAAATCTGATTGATGCTGAATATTATAAACTGGAAAAGCAGTTGAGCTACGAAGAGTATTATAAAAAGCTTTATTATATCTGTCCGGAATCACCAGTCGCAGGATCTGGAACAAGTGCAGAAGGAGAAGAAAACGAAGAAGACCCGGGAGAAGCTGCCGAGCTTTGGGATGAAGATGAAGAGATTGTAGATTCGGTGAACCAGCAGATTTTGAAGGCTCAGAGAATGAATCAGTGGGGAAGTATCAGCGGAGAGTTCCAGGAGCTGGTAACGGCGTCTTTAAAGGTGCCTATGGATTACAGGAGGATTCTTTCTCAGTTCCGTGCTTCCATCATAAGTCAGAGAAGAACTCTTACACGCATGAAGCCTAACCGCCGTTATGATTTTGATTATATGGGCAGCAAGTTTGAACCTAAAACTCATCTGCTAGTTGCTGTTGATGTAAGCGGTTCAATTGAATCTGATGATTTGAAAAACTTTTTTTCTATTATAAATCGCTTTTTCAGTTATGGAGTTGAGGCTATTCAGGTGCTTGCCTTTGATACGGAAATAAAGCAGGAGTTTGAGCTGAAAAAGGCAGTAAAGTCGGTAAAGATTGTAGGACGCGGTGGCACGGATTTTCAATGTGCAATTGATTATTACGAAAGCCATGCAGAATACCAGGGACTGATTATCTTTACAGACGGATATTCTTATGTTCCTAAAATTAAGTCCAGCAAACAGATACTCTGGATTCTGACGGGAAAGGAACAGTATGACAATGCAATTCCATGGATAAAAAGGTTCAAGAATAACAGGGCAACGTGGATTCCAAAAATCTGATTTTTTTTCTTTTTATATCATTACATGAGAGTATTTACAACTATATTTATACATACACTATATTGGAGGAAAGGTTATGATAGAACACAACAAGAACACAATCATGGGTAAGATTATTTCTCTTACAGAAAAGCTTGAAGACAGTAAGCTTGAACAGCAGGCTCTTAATAATTGTAAAAGTGAGCTTGAACACTTATGTAAATATCTTGGCGTTGATGAGATTTCTGCAATTTTCTTTTCGGTAATTTTTGTTTTGCAGAATCAAAGGGAACGCACTGTTACTCTTCATGATATTGCCGAGTTCCTTGATTATTCATTTTTATACATTCTTGAATATCGCAAGAACCTTAATCTTCTTGAAGAAAACGGTCTTATTACAACTCAGGAAAGAAAAAATGTAAGTCCTCACCCGGAAAACAACGGTTATGGAATCCACGGGACAGTTATGAATAATGTAATTGATAATGAACCAATCCTTAAGGTTGAAAAGGGTGAAGATACAACCGAATCAATTTTTGGAGAGATTCAGGATGTTCAGCATTTTTATCTGGATGATGACGTAATGGACTTCTATGAATATAAGCGCCAGATTATGACACTCGAAAAAAAATATGCAAAAAACAAAGTCATTGCCAACATTAAAAAGTTTTTCCCTGAAGATTTTGATTCACGCAGCTTTCTTTACTATTTCTGCATTTCCCTTATGTGTGGCGGTGAGTTTGTTGATGCCTGCCGCAGGGGAAACTCCTATGAAACACGTGCGTTCGGTTTAATTAGTCCAAAAAATAAGGGCTCACGTAGAAAGAATCTTACTATAGAAAAAAGCGATGTTCTGCTCAAGGAAGATTTTATTCAGCTTGTATATATTGATAATGACGATTTTTACCGTGGCAGAAAGCTTCTGACCCGTACTTTCAAAATGTCAAACAATGGCATTAAGAAAATCTTTGGTCGTGAAGCAAAAAATTATATGGACGACAATAAGGGCGAAACAGAGCTTGATAAAACAATCAATGCATTAACTGTTTTTTCTGATTTGTATGAAAACAGTTCGATTTCCCGATTCAGAAAACGTGAACAGCTTGAAAAAGAAGAAGAAGGAATGAAAGGTATGTCCTTTATTGAAGAAATAAAGAAACTTGTTAAAAAACCAACTCAGCGATACTTTTTGTATGATTGTACAAAGGATTTTCTTGAAGGCGAAAAATCAAGTCTGTGCACAACCTTGAATGATTTGTACGGCCGTGATAAAAATTATTTTACCGAGCTTCGACTGTTTCTGGACGAAAAGCATCCTCTGCTTACTATGGGCTTTCTGGATATCGATAAGAACGAAGTTATTGAACAGACAACCATTACTCTGGGCGACAAAACAATCGATTTGCTTTATGGCACCAATGCCGATTTGTACAAGAAAACAAATTGTGCTAAGAATGTCCTTGTCCCGGAAACTCTTAAGGAAAAACAGCTTTTCTATTCTGATGAAGTTCAAAAGCAGGTTGATATGCTTACCCAGAGTTTTAATCAGGAAAATCTGGAAGCAATGCAAAAGCGCCTTGAGCAGAAGGCTTTGCCAAAGGGAATTGCTGTTCTTTTGTACGGTGCACCTGGAACCGGTAAAACAGAAACTGCCTTCCAGCTTGCAAAAAAGACAAACCGAAAAATCCTCCATGTTGATATTGCAGAATCTAAATCAATGTGGTTCGGCGAAAGTGAAAAACGAATCAAGAAGATTTTCACAGATTATGCCCGTTTGTGCAAAGACTGTAAGAAGCGAAATGAAAATACACCAATCCTGCTTTTTAACGAAGCAGATGCCCTTATTTCAAAACGCCGTGATGTAACAAGCGGAAACGTTGCCCAGACTGAAAATGCAATGCAGAATATCCTTCTGGAACAGCTTGAAAAACTGGACGGTATTTTGATTGCTACAACTAACCTTTGCGAAAATATGGACAGCGCTTTTGAACGCCGCTTTCTGTTCAAGGTAAAATACGAAAAGCCAAGTCTCCAGGCACGTACTAATATCTGGATGAACAAAATGCCAAAGCTCGACCCTCATGATGCAGAACGTCTTGCCGGTGAGTTCGACTTTAGCGGTGGCGAAATTGACAACATTGTGCGCAAATGCGAAATGAACGAAATCATCAGCGGAACTCAGCCTGCTTACGAAGAGCTTGTTGAACTGTGTAAACACGAGCGCCTTGAAAAACAGGACGGAAGAAGCGTAGGATTCAGGTACTAAGGTCCAATCTTGGTGCTTGAATGCATAAAATAAGGGAAAATGCATCTTGAATAACAAAATTCAAGCATTTTCCCTTTACGAATTGACTTTTTTGTGCTATATTATAATCAGAGAGTGACTTGCTAAACGATATTCAAGCAAATCACCGGAGATTATATGTCATACGCAAAGTATTTTTATGTTGAACGGGCCCTGCAAAACTTTAATTTTACACTGCACGACTCAGTTTCTGGGTTAATGCTCGTCTTCACCGCCTATCTTGCCAAAAATCATTCTGTCAGTCTTAACCAGACAGTTACAGAAATCCTGGCGCAGATAGATGAACAAAACAAATGCAATTCCTTCATCTCAGCCTATTTTACAAAAATAAATCGCTTTAGTTCCTGTACGCTGGAAACATTTGAAAAAGTTTCAACAGAAGATATGGTTGAATACCTTATAGATAAAATTGAATATCATACGTTGTATAAACATAAAGGTTCCGATTCAATGTATCTTCCTGAGCAGATGAATGATTTGTGTGCAATGCTGCTTGATATAAAACCGTCTGAGTCTCTTGTAGATTTAGGCTCAGGCATTTCATCTTTTCTTATCAATGCAAAGAAAAAGTTTGGTGCTGATAACGTAGAAGGAATAGAAGTTGACCAGAATACCTATTATTATGCAAATATTCTTGCTTCTTTAGAAAAGCTTAATATTTCAGTATTGAATGATGATATTTTTAAAATTCATTCATTAAAACAATATGAAAAGATTTTTACTTTTCCACCAATCAACGCAAAGCTTATAGCACCTTATGTTCAGGAATATGTAAATAGTAAGCTTGGGCTGACAGATGAAAATGATAATGCAAAAGAACTGGGGTATGAAGCTTCCTTTATCCTTAAGGCGCTGGATTTGCTTGCAGATAATGGTAAAGCTCTTATTGTAATTGCACCAGGTGTACTTTTTAGTCCAAGGTTTGCAAAAATCAGAAAATACCTTATAGACAATAAATATCTGGAAGAAGTTATCACATTGTCTGAAGGTGTTCTGCATATGACAATGATTCCTGTAGTACTTCTGATTTTGAGCAAAAATAATGATTGTGTTAAGTTTGTAAATGCCAGCAATATTCATGGAAAAACACGTCACGGTGGAAGCTGCCTTACAGATGAAAATGTGGATGAAATCTATAGAATGGCAACAAGACAAAATGAAAGAGATAAAAGTAAGTCAGAACTAAAGGGAAACACAAATGTCATAAGTGTTTCAGCTGAAAAAATCCAGAAGAATGATTATTCACTTATGCCGAATACTTATCTGCTGGAAGCAAAAATACCGTTTTATGCTACTGACAACTTTATGCCTCTGGGCGAACTTGTATCAAAAAAAATCACACGTGGAGTACAGTACGGTGCAACTTTACTGGATAAACTTCAGACAGATAAAGAAACTGGATTTTATTATGTTTCTGCAAGAGATATTCAGGGAAACAGGCTTAATAAAACTCTTAAGAACCTTATATATATAGAAGAAAAAGATAATTCACTTCTGTTGAATAATGGGGACATACTTCTTGTTATGGCGCTCACCGACAGCGTAAAGGTTGCAGTTGTAAAAAATCTTACTACGCAAAAGCTTCTGCCTGCAAGCAATCTTTATGTAATTCATCCGGACGAAAAGCTGTTGCTTCCTGAGTTTCTTAAAATACTTTTTGAATCTGAATATGCACGGCAGATTTTTAAGGAGTTCAGTGTTGGATCTTCGCTACGTTCAATAAGTGCTGAGTTTTTGAACAAGCTGCTTATTCCGGTGCCGCCACTTAATGAACAGCAGGCTTTAATTCAAAGGTACAACAGAATAGAAGAAGAGAGTGAAGAGCTCAAATTAAAATTGGAAGCCCTTTCTCAAAAAAAGAAAGAGCTTATTGAATCAAACATATCTATGTAAAGGGGGATGGTTAGTATGGAAGTAAAGAACAACACTTATTCAGAGTTTCTTGAGTTTAGAGTACAGGATGTAGTTTCAGAAAATGCAAAAGATTTTATCACTAAATCAGGTTATACTGCAGAACAGCTCAGTTATAGAACTAATTTATCTGTAGCTACAATCAATCGCCTTAAAGCCGGTGAACATCTTTCCATCCAGAGTATATGCGCACTTGCCGAAGCCTTGAACCGCGACCCCCTCGACTTTTTTCACGAACGAAAACAAAGTTATAAAAATAATCTGTAACATAATTGTGTTTCGTGTTATTATAATAAAAAACACGAAACACAGGAGAAGTGAAAAAAATGAGTAAAATGAAAAAAAGCTTTGTTTTTGTACTGGCAGTTTTGTTTTTTGCTGTAAATATGTATGCAGAAAAGATTTATGTTAGTTCTGATGGATACTATAAATATCATTTTGCGGATGATTTTTCAGAATATAAATATCTGGACCCGGAAACTAACACTTTTTCAGAAGTAGTAACCGTTCAAAAATCAGAAAAAAACGGAATTGAGTTCTGGAAGGTTGCCGGCAATGAATATGTTATGCTTGCTGCAAAGGATTATTTTCTGATGCAGGATTATCAGGACTTGTTCATTTTTGTAAAAGACTATGATAGTTACTGGGCAAATGAACCGGAAGTAAGCGCTTATTATGAAGCAAGCTCCGAAAAGAAAAGCGGTTCAAAACAGTTTGGTGCCCTTAATCTTCTTTATTTCAGCTTTGAACCATGGATTTCCAATTCAGACAAAGCCGGCGTTGGCGAAAGCATTAAAGTTGAATCAGAAATAGAGTTCGACCAGTTCAGAATCGTTAACGGCTTTATTGATTTAAAAAAGCCAAAGAATTATTCAGAATATGGCCGCGCAAAAACTCTTAAGGTTTACGATAAAAACAACACCTCTCTCGGTACCTTCGAAATAAAAGATGTAAGTTCCATTCAGGAGTTCAAGCTTCCGTCTAAAACAAAGTCAATCAAAATCGAAATTGCCGATACCTACAAAGGCGACAAATACAACGAAGTTGCCATCTCTGTTTTGCAGTGCTACTAATCGTGTAAGAGGTTATAAAAAAAATGAAAGAACAAATCCGCTTTTTTGAAGAAATTGCTGCAAATGCGCATGTGGCATTAAACGTTATGCAGTATGACGGCTGGATTATGAGGTTTGCAAACGGTTATTCAGGGCGGGCTAATTCAATCAGTGTGCTTTACCCTTCGACTTTACCGATTGAAGAAAAAGTAGCGTATTGCGAAAAGTGTTATGCAAAGCAGGGCTTGCCGGCAAACTTTAAGCTTACCCAGGGTGATGAAGAGTTTTCTGATTTTCTTGCAACCCGCGGGTATAAGGTTGTGACTCCGACGGATATAATGGTGCTTGATGATTTAGCTGTTGGCGGAGAAGCCTTTTTTTCCGATTGTTTTTTTTCTGATAAACCGGATGAATGGCTTCCTTATTTTTTTGAATACGAAAAGCTTACAGATGAGAAAAATCAGAACACCTTCCGCCAGATGCTTTCAAAAGTAATGGTTGATACAATTTACTGCTCTGTAATTTATAAAGGAAGAGTTGTTGCCTGTGCCGCAACAGCAATAGAGCAGGGCTATGCGCTTATTCATTATGTGATTGTAGATTCAACTGTTCGTGGTCTTGGTCTGGGCGAAAAGCTTTGCCGCGCAATTATTGCAAAAGCAAAAGAACACGGAGCCGAGCATGCTTACCTTCAGGTAGTTCAGACTAACGAAATTGCAATGAATCTTTATAAAAAGCTTGGTTTTAAAAAGCTGTATTCGTACTGGTACATGAAGAAGGCGGATTAGACAGTATCCTTGTATCAGGAAATAATTGTTTTTGCATCGTCAACTTTGTATGGTCGTAAACACAGCATATTTATCCTCACTAAGAATTATATAGAAAGTAGATATTTAAATCAAAAGCACTACATTAAAAGCACTATGGGTTTAAATTATTAAGGATATTGTTTATACTTCTTACACAACATTTAAAAATAGGAGATTTAAAAATGCGTAATATTCGAAAATACCTGCTGGTATTAATTCCATTCGTTTTATTTTCATGTACAAGCTTTGTTGAACCGACTGAAAATAAAGAAGAAATCATAACATACAAAATTGAATATGAGCTTAATGGCGGAGCCTGGAAAAGCGGTTTTTCTGCCCCAGTTACATACACTAAAGAAAATGAAGTAATTCTTCCTACCGCAGATAATGTTTCTAAAATCGGTTATGTTTTTGGCGGATGGTTTGAAGCTGCTGATTTTTCTGGTACAGCTCAGGATAGAATCAAAAAAGGAACAAAAGGAAATAAAACTTTTTATGCAAAGTGGACTGAATCAAACAATACGCGGTATGTGGTAAAACACTTTTTGCAGAATGAAAGCGACGATGAGTATACCGAATCAGCAGGTGATGTTCAAAATCTGACAGGAAAAACTGGTGGCGAAACTGTGGCTGCTGCTAAAACTTATGAAGGCTTTACTGTAAAGGATTTTACTCAGGAAAAAATTGCAGCAGATGGAAGTACGGTTGTCAATATCTATTATAATAGAAATATAATTACTTATACATTCAATCCAAACGGTGGTAACTGGAACAACAGCACAGAAAACAAAACTGTAAGCGGTCGTTATGGCGCAGCAGTTGCAGCTCCTGCAAATCCAGAGCTTACAGGTTATACCTTTGAAAAATGGGATATACCGGTTCCAGAAACTTTTGGTACAGAAAACAAAAACTTTACTGCAAGCTATACGGTAAATACAAATACGCCTTACACGGTTCAGCACTTTAAGCAGAATGTAAATGATAATGATTACACGCTGGTAGAAGGTGATACGAACTTATTGGCAGGAACAACAGCTGGTCCAACAAATGCCAAAGCAAACAGTTATGAAGGTTTTACAGTACAGCCATTTACACAAGGAATAATCGCTGCGGACGGAAGTACTTTAATCAAAATCTATTATAACAGAAATACGATAACTTATACCTTCAATGCAAATGGTGGTAACTGGAATAACAGTACAGAAATCAAAACAGTAAGCGGACGTTATGGCGCAGTTGTTACAGCTCCTGAAAATCCATTGCTTATCGGTTATACATTCAACGGCTGGAATGTAACGGTTCCTGCGGAATATGGATTAACAGATTTATCATTTAATGCCACATGGCTTGCAAGCAATGAAACTCCATATACGGTTGAGCATTGGAAGCAGAATATTGATGATGACAATTACACTATTGCAGAAAGCGATACTCAATCATTGACAGGTACCACTGCTGCTCAGACGAATGCTGCTGCAAACAGTTATGTAGGGTTCACTGTTCTGCAGTTTGCACAAGATACGATTGCAGCAGATGGAAGCACAGTAATCAAAATCTACTACAACAGAAATACAACAGTTTATATGTTCAATCCAAACGGTGGTAACTGGAATAATTCAACAGAAAACAAAACTGTGAATGGACGTTATGGCGCAACAGTTACAGCTCCAGCAAATCCGGCACTTACCGGTTATACATTCAATGGTTGGAATGCAACAGTACCATCATTCTTTGGAACAGAAAATGCAACCTTTACGGCAAGCTGGACTCCAAATACAAATACGTCATATATAGTTGAACACTGGAAACAGAATATTTCCGACGATAATTACACCCTTGAAGAAAACGATACACAATCATTGACAGGTACAACTGCAGCACAGACAAATGCCGTTGCAAACAGTTATGATGGATTTACTGCGCAAACCTTCGCTCAGAAAACAATCGCTGCAGATGGAAGCACTTTAATCAAAATCTTCTATAACAGAAATACAATCACTTATACTTTCAATCCAGATGGTGGTCACTGGAATTACAATACGGAAAATAAAATTGTAAGCGGACGTTATGGTGAAAATTTTACAGTTCCTGCAAATCCAGCACGCATGGGTTATACCTACAACAGCTGGGATGTAGAAATACCATCAACTTTTGGAACAGAAAATGCAACCTTTACAGCAGTGTGGGACCCAAATACAAACACAAGATATATTGTTCAGCATTGGATTCAGAATGTTAGTGGTGACGACTATACCACTCAAGCTATAAATGACGAGTATAAAGTAGGAACCACAGGGACACTAACAGAGGCTTCTGCAAAAGGCTATACAGGTTATACTCCTCAGGAAATTACACAGGAAACAATCGCTCCAGACGGAAGTACTGTAGTAAGGGTTTACTATGATAGAAATACAATCATCTATACCTTCAATGCAGACGGTGGTAACTGGAACGGTAACACGGAAGCAAAAATTGTAAGTGGACTTTATGGTTCTCAAGTTACAGCGCCTGAAAATCCGAGCCGGGCAGGTTATTCTTTTGTAGAATGGAATCAGAACATACCACAAACATTTGGTTATCTTCCTAAATCTTTTACAGCACGATGGAGTTCGGCAAATGTAGTTTCGGTTTCTGTGGTTTCTACAGATATTAGTGTGACATCAACTGCGACAGGAAATGATATTACCTTTACAGCCGAAGAATGTGATTCTTATTGCTGGTTTATGGATGATGTGGAAATTGGTAATTCAAGAACTTGTACTGTAAATAAGGTGGGACTTACAAAGGGGTATTATACAATCACTTTGATGGCAGAAAAAGCAGGACAGTACTATTCATATTGTGCGCAGTTCTATGTTGATTACGCTATTGCAAATGCAGCAACAATTGAAAATACCATTGCAGGAATGACACAAACCGGAATAATAAAAGTAACAGGAGCATTAAATACTGAAAATATCCGTACTATAAACTCTGCATTAAAAGCGCTTAAAGAAGCTCAGCCTCAGGTTTTAGTTGCTTTGGATTTATCGCAGGTTACAGGACTTACAAGTTTGGAAAATGCAGGTGCAAATACAAATGAAAAACCAGATCTTGAAACACACTCTTTCTACAAATGTACAAACCTCAGCGAAATTATACTTCCAAATAGTCTGGCAACGATTGGAGAAAAAGCGTTCCTTGGTTGTGAAAATCTTAAAATGGTAACAATTCAAAATGGTGTAACAGAAATTGCCATGTATGCTTTCCAGAATTGTAAAAAAATTCTTTCAATCACAATTCCAGCAAGTGTAAATAACATAATTAAATATGCTTTCTACAATTGTACATCGCTTAACTCAGTTACGTTTGGTAATATTTCAGGCTGGTATAGTGCATTAAGAGACGATCATACTGATGGTGTATTGTTAGAAGTTTCTGCCAGTGATAAAGCTCAAAATGCTGAATTGGTTAAAACGAATTATAATCGTCATTTGTTCACGAATAATTAAAAAGGGGAAGAAAGATGAAAAAAATGAATATATTAAAAAAAGCAGCAATTTTATTTTCGGCAATAGCAGTATTATCATGTTCGGACATTACAGAGACTTCAGTTGAAAAAGCCTATATAAAGCTGACGGTAACAACTGATGGTGTAGAATCGGTAACTGCAAACGAGCGTACAGCATTGCCTGATATTTCTGGAACAGATTTGAGTGATTTTGTCCTTACTGGAGTTTATACAGATGAGGATTCAAATGAAACTTCGGCAAGTCAGAATCTTGGAAGTTGGTCAACACTAACACAGTTACAGGAAGCTGCAATAGCTGTTTCAAAGGGAGACTGGACTTTTACGCTTACTGCAAATTGTGGTGGAACTACACTTGAAGGAACTTCATCAAAGAGAATATATGTGGGCGATAATTCACTTTCTTTTAGTTTAAGGATAACTGACAGGGGAAATGGAAACGGTGGATTTGCCATTACGCTTTCTTATGCAGATGCAGAAAATGCATCTTCTGTTTCGTATGCTACAGCAACTCTTGAAAACTTAAATGGAAGTTCTGTAACAGGTTTTAATGCTCAAACACTTACTCCTTCAAATGGAACTGTTTCATACAGTGCAGAAAATATTCCTGTTGGTGCATACTGGGCTAAGATAAAGCTTTTTGCAGCAAGTGGTGCCGAAATGGCTTTTTACCGAGACATTGTTCAGATTTCAACAGGATGTACTTCAACAGATGCCCCAGAGATTGAAAATCTTAATGCTCTTTATAATGTTACTTATCATTTGAATAATGGAACGCTTCCAGAGGGAACAATCTTGCAGGCAACTGTAACAAGAAAGAGTGTTGTAAATCTTCCTGCTTTGACTCGTGAGAATTATTCTTTTGGCGGCTGGTATACTGATGAAGATTGTTCTGACGGTAATGAGATAGAGTGTATTTCTAATGCAGAACATGATATTGATGTGTATGCAAAATGGAATTGATGGTTTATGATTAATATCCGAAAAGCAGAAAAAGAAGATTTTGAAACTCTGGAAAAACTGTATACTGAACTCGAAGAAGATGCTGTTTTTTATCAGCCGGAGCATTTTGTTCTGAGCGAAAAAGGGGCCAGGAGTCTGCAGCTGGAAGGCATTTTGAGCAGCGAAAATCAGGTGATGTTTGTTGCCGAAGATGATGGAGCTGTAATCGGTTTTGCTCACGTTATGTTTGCCAGAGCAAAAGCTGTATCCTGCTTAAAACCGCAGAGTAATATTTATTTACAGGATTTAGTTGTTACAAAAAGTTACCGAAACAACGGAATAGGCACGCTGCTTCTGAATGCTGCCAAGCAATATGGCCGCGAAAAGAAGGCAGATTTCTTCCGCACACAGGTTTTCCCGATGAACAAGGCTGGTTTGCGGTTTTATGAGCGAAACGGGTTTTCGGTGAAGATGATTACGATTGAGTGTGATTTGTAAAAATAGTAAAACGCGAGGTAAAAAATGGAGCAGAAGAAGGATGATATTAGGGTGGGGTACCCGGATTGTTGTTTTATGGTGAATGGCAACTGGTACAGGTACAGGACTGGTGCAATTATAATTGAGGATGATTCTTTTCTTGTGGTGAAGAGTGAAACAACTCCGTTTTATTATACGGTTGGCGGCGGCGTGCATATGAATGAAAAATCGGAAGAATGTATTGTGCGCGAAGTTAAGGAAGAAACCGGTGTTGATTATGAAGTGGATCATCTTGCGGTAATCTGCGAAAACTTTTTTAAGGAAAAATCGCTGGGCTACGAAAAGCTGAATTGTCATGTAATTGAGTTTTATTATCTTATGAAAAGCCGCGGCAAAAAGGATGCAAAGTGCGGAAGCGTGGGCTGGGATAATGCAAAGGAGTCTATTCACTGGATTCCGCTGGACAAGCTTGCCGAAACAGATATCCGCCCGGAGTTCCTGCGCACCCGCATTAAGGATATTATTGAAAGCAAGGGCCTTATTCATATTGTGAATGACGAGCGATAGATCCAAATTTTATACACTCAAAAGACCGAGCTGGGCACAGGCGAAGATGATTCCAAAAAGTGTGAAGGCGCTTACGAGGGTTGTCCAGACTACGAGCTGACCGGCAAGTTCTCCGTCGCTGCCCATTTCGGAACTCATTGGTACTGTTGAAACTGCAAGCGGTGTTCCGTATAGGGCGATAAGGGCCGGGAACTCCAGAGAACCAAAGCCAAGTGCATAAGCTGCCGAAAGGCAGACAAGCGGACAGATGATTGTTCGCACAAGAACTCCTGCGATAATCTTATACTTTAATTTTACAACTGCGCTGAAGGTGAAGTTTCCTCCAAGTGCAAGAAGTGCAACTGTGCTTGCGGAGTTTGCGAGCATTGAAATTGTTTTGTACACAAACGGGAGATTCTGGCTGATTGTAAAATATTTTTTTCCATCTGGCGTGGTTGGAATAAGGTAGCGGATTGCAAGACAGATAAAGCCTGCAAAAACTCCTAAAATCAGCGGGTTGGTAACAATTCTTTTGAGTACTGATGTAAAGCTGATTTTCTGTCCGTCTTCATTTACGAAAAGTGTAAGCGCAATTATTGCAAGAATATTAAAAACCGGAATTGAAACTGAAGAAAGAATTGAAGCCGCAACTACAGGCTTTGGATCCCCAGACGAAATAGACATTGCAAGCGAGATTCCTATAATTGCGTAATTTGAACGGTAGGCGCATTGAATCATAATGCCTTTCTGACGGTCGTCCTTGATTGTGAATCTTACAACAATCAGCGTAATCGTAAAGAAAATCAAAACGGAGATTAAAGCAAAAAGACAGATATGACCGTACTGTTTTATTTCCGAAAGGTTATCTACATTATAAATATTGTAAAAAAGCAGGCAGGGCAGGCAGCATCGGAAGCTGAGCTTGTTCATCAGGGAGAAAAACTTTTCATCAAAAAGATGGATTCGCTTGAGGAAGTAGCCGACTGCAATCACAAGCACAATTGACATTACGGCGTTCAGTGTAAAAAAAAGATTTGAGAGCATAAGGCACTCCTTGGGTTCCTTGGGCTTAGTATATCAGAAAAGGCATTGTTATGGTATAAATAAATGGAGATTCTATAAAAAACAAAAAAGGATAACAAAATGGCAGAAATGGATTTTTCTATAAATGAAATGATAGAAATGCAGAAGACTCTGCAGGAAAAGTATAAAGATAAGTGGGAACCAATTTCGCCGGAAACTGGAAAAAATAAATTGCTTTGGATGATTGGTGAAATTGGCGAAGTGATTGATGTAATTAAAAAGAACGGAAGTGAAAATGCATGTGACCACAACGGACACCGTAAAGAGCTTGTAGAAGAACTTGCAGATGTACTCATGTATTACAATGATGTTTTGCTTTGCTATGGAGTCACAGCTGAAGAATTGAAAAAAGCTTATACAGAGAAGTTCAATAAAAATCTGAAGAGATGGTGAATGATGAAGTTGGGCGATGATTATTATTGGTACTTAATCAACGCGGATTTCGAATAATGCCAGTGAAAAGATTTATGTCCAGTTGTTTGTCGCGTATAACATAACAGAATGGATGATTGGCTTTAAACTGTATTGGAGATTCTGGCCTGGCCGAAGTAGCTTTTAGTCCAAACATAGTTACGGCGGCAGCTTTTGTTTCCTTTTCATTTACAGTGATTTTTACCTGATGAATTGCGCAGTCAACATAAATGTCAGAGTTTTCAGAAAAGATTTTTGACAGGTTTGCAGTCTGAGGGTTAAATGCATCTGTCATTCCAAGGGCTTGCAGTACTGGTACCAGATCGTAACGGTTAGATAAATCAAACTTTGGAAATGTAAGCTGAATATTTTTATTTCTTTTTCCGGAATCAAACTTCTGCATAAGAACGTTAGGATTTGTTTTTGTGAAATCATAATTCAAATCTTTTGGAAGAAAAATAATCATCGAGTAGCGTGAATCTTCATAAGTAAGCTCAAGCATTTGAAAGCATTCATCTTCAAAATAATTATAGCGTGTGGTTTTATGCATCATTGGTGTAGTGATTGAGGATTCTGAGTTCTTGAAAAAAACTTCGTCGTGTGTATCGTATTCATGAAACTGGTTTGCCCATTTCTGATTAAAATAAAGTGTGTTGAGCAGAACAAGCTTTGTAGAAGAAGGTAAGTCCTGCGAAATAAAGTTTTCTATGAGTTTGTTTGTCTTTTTTGAGATAAATTGATTTATCTCTTTGCGGACTGCCGGACCTTTGGAAAAATCTGTTGGTTTTATTGTAAAATCAAAATCGCTCATAAACTGTTTATAATCTTCATTAAAACCGAGTGATTTTTTATACCAGACTGAGTTAGACATGTTTTCTGTATTAGTTATTAATTCCTGTATCTGAGAGTCAAAATCTTCAGAAGATGTGCAGGCAATTACATCCTTAATTTGTTCATGAGTCTGGTCGTTTGACCCCTGAAGCAAAGCATAAAGCAGACTATAGATTGAAAGAGCAGAATAATTTACGTTTTCACTTTGATTGCAAAGAGTTTCAAAAAGCTTATCGTCAAAAGAATTAACAGATGTACTTGCTTCATTTGAATATGCGTTTATTACTGTCAGCAAAATAAATATATATGATAAAAATGTTTTTCTTTTCAAAATAGACTCCTTAGTTGTAAAAGGTTTACTGTTAAAAAACAACCTTGTCGCCGCAAAGTTTCTATTTTTGGATGCTTGATTTCCTTGCTTAAACATTTTATTCTAAAAATATGCCGTTAGTAAAAGTTAATATGCTTAAGGGTAAAACACCCGAGTTTAAGAAAATTGTTTTTGATTGTATTCATGAAGGTTTGATTGATGCATTTGGAATTGCTGATTGGGATAGGTTTCAGCGAATCGAAGAATATGATAAATCGTGCTGGGAAGCTCCTGAAGGTAAGACCGAAAGCTTTATGATTATTGAACTCACAATTTTTCCGGGAAGAACCCGAGCACAGAAAAAATCAGCAATTGAAAAAATTACCGGGCTGCTGTGCGAAAAGCTTGGAATCCCCGCGACCGATGTTTTTATTGTGATGAATGAACCTCCGCTGGAAAACTGGGGAATGGGAGGGAATCAGAAATGAATATCGGAATAATCGGATACGGAAGCATGGGGAAGATGCTCGCAGAAAACTTTCTGGCTTCTGGAATTGTGGAGAAGGATTCGCTGTATCTCGCGAACAGGACTCTGGAAAAGCTGCGGGAAATGGAATGCAGGGCAAACATTTGTAAGTCGAATGCAGAGGTGGCTGAACGGGCTGATTTTCTTTTTCTGTGTGTAAGGCCAGCGGATATAAAAATCATTCTGGAAGAAATTGCTGATTCTGTGAAAGCTGATTCACTGGTGATTTCGTTGAATGGAAGTGTCTCTTTTGCCCAACTGGAGAAAATCCTCTGTAAGAATTGTTCGCATAAGATTGCAAAAATGATTCCGAGCGTAACGGCAGAAATTAATAGATCGCAATCGCTTGTGTGCTGCAATAAAATGGTGAAAACGGCGGACAAGGCTAAGTTATGCGAAATAATAAAATGTCTTGGTGAAGTGATTGAACTTCCTGAAAATGAAATTGGAATGGGTTCTGAGTTGGTGAGCTGTATGCCGGGATTTATTGCGTCGATTTTTGATGTAATCTGTAAGTCAGCAAAAAAGCATACCGAGATTCCACAGGAGCAGATTGTTCAGATGGTTTTAAAAACTGTTTCGGCTACAAGTGAACTGATGCTTCAAAAGAATATGACTTTTGAGAATGTTGTTTCCCGCGTTGCAACAAAGGGCGGAATCACGGAAGAGGGCGCAAAAGTAATTTACGAAGGAATGCCGGAAGTTGCAGATTTGATGTTTGAAAAAACACTGGAAAAGAGAAAGCAGACTACGAAAAAAGCGGAAGAGTTGTTCAGTCAGGAGTAAACCAGAAATGACACTTGAAGAAAGAAATCAAAAGGTGCGCACTTTTTTTAATGGTAAAATTGACACTTACGATGATGTGCACAGTGAATATATGAAAACAAAAGTTTTGCTGGCAGAAAGTCTGGACAAGAATGCAAAAAAGATTCTGGACTTGGGCGGCGGAACAGGGCTTGAATTGATTCACCTGTTTGAGCTGTTTCCAGACGCGCAGGTCACTGTAATCGATATAACAGAAAATATGCTTGAAAAATTGAAGACGCGCGATTTTGCCGGTCACGTTACAACAATCTGCGGCGACTTTTTTGAAGTTCCATTTGGCGCGGATTTTGATGCAGTTATTACAACATCAGCGTTCCATCATTTTAAGAAAGATGAAAAAATCCGATTGCTCAAGAAAATTATGGATTGTCTTAAAACTGGCGGTCAGTTTATAAATTGTGATTTGATTGCGCTGACTCCCGAAGAAGAGGCCGAACAGCTTGTGGAATTGGAAAACAATACCGATGACACAAAACATATAGATATTCCGCTAACAATTGAAAATGAAATAGACGCACTTGAAAAAGCTGGATTTACGCAGATTACTTCGAGCAATGGCGGTAAGGAAAACTACGGGTTGTTTGTTGCGAGAAAATCGGAGTATTGATGATGGAAGAAATTATTTATCGCAAAGCAACTGTTGATGATTGCCGGGAGCTTTCAATCTTAAAACGAGATGTATGGAATAGTACGTACCAGGGGATTTATCCGCGTGAAAAACTTGAAGGTTACGACATAGATAAAAACGAACAGATTTTTAAGAGCATTGTTGAAAATCCAGAAATTGAATTATATGTTGCGCAGGCGGATGGTCAGCTCATCGGACTTATGACTTGCGGTAAACCGTATAAATTGTATGATGAGTTTAATCAGGAAGTTGCGTTGCTTTATATACGAAAAGATTTTCAGCGAAAAGGAATTGGCAGACATTTTATCGAAATCGCAAAAGATGAAACTCGAAAAAAAGGCTTTGATGATTTTATTTTAGCTGTCAATTCAAAAAACGAAAACGCAATTGCTTTTTATCTTGCGATGGGTGGAAAAGTAATTCGCGAGGACGAAGGGCAAAAGCTGTTTTTGTTCAAATAGAAAGAGGGGGTATTGCATCCTATGGAAATTAAAAAAGCAGAAATTGATAAAGGGCAGGCGTTTGATTTTGGGCGCACTTCGGAAATCTATGCACAGTATCGCGACATTTATCCGGAGTGTATGTTTCAGAAGCTTGCAGACCTTGGGTTTGGTATTCAGGGGCAGAAGATTCTTGATTTGGGCACAGGCACTGGTGTAATTCCGCGCGGCATGTACAAATACGGCGGACAGTGGCTTGGAACAGATATAGCTGAAAATCAGATTAAATATGCAAGGGAGCTTTCAGCCGGTAAGAATATTGAATACCTTGTGAGCTCGGCAGAAGAGCTTGATTTTGAAGAAGGCAGCTTTGATGTTATTACCGCCGCACAATGCTTCTGGTATTTTGAGCCTTCAATCATCGTTCCAAAGATTAAAAAGTTTTTGCGCAATGGCGGCACCTTCCTGAAAATCTACATGAGCTATATGAAAGAGGAGCAGATTACTCACGATTCAAACGGACTTGTAAAAAAGATTAACGGAAACTGGAGCGGAGGGAATCCCGGAATAAAGGATTTGACAACTCATCATTTTGAAAATCCTCAGATGGACAGTATGGTTGTTGATCTTCCTTTTACAAGAGAAACCTGGCATGGACGAATGCTTTCGAGCCGCGGAGTTATGGCGGCAATGAACGAAGAGCAGATAAAGCAGTTTGATTACGAACACAAAAAAATGCTTGAAGAAAATTACCCCGAAAGCTTTACTGTAAAACACAAGATTTTTTTAACGTGGTATAATATAGAAAAATAGGAAGAAGAAAATGAATCACAAAGGAACAATCCAATTAGAAACAGAGCGGCTGATTTTACGGAGATTTACAATTGATGATGCACCGGCTATGTTCAAAAACTGGGCGTCGGATCCGGAGGTAACAAAGTTTATGACATGGCCCACTCATAAGGACGTTGGTGTGAGCAAGTGGGTTTTGGACAGCTGGATCCCATCATACGAAAAAAATGATTATTATGTGTGGGCAATAATCCTAAAGGAAAACGGAGACGAGCCTATTGGAAATATTCACGGTTTGCCAAAGGTCGAAATTGAGGCTGTTGAGTTTGGTTATGCGCTTGGCAGAAAGTGGTGGCACAAGGGAATTATGACGGAAGTTCTCCATACAGTGATTGATTTTTTCTTTGAGCAGGTTGGCGTAAACAGCATCAGGGCTTATCACGATCCGAACAATCCGCATTCGGGTATGGTTATGAAAAAGTGCGGCATGAAATATGAAGGAACGCTCCGCAGTGCAGACAGAAATAATCAGGGAATTGTTGACCAGTGCTGGTATTCGATTTTGCGCAGCGAGTGGGAAGAGAAGTAAAACATTTATTGCGAGGTTTTTATGATAAAAATAAAGAAGGTAGATAAATCATTTTTTGAATTATACGATAAGGTTCCTCAGAATGTTGAAGTGCACTCGGAATTACGGCTGCGTATGATTGATGGCGGGCTTGGTGGAATTGCATTTGATGAAGTTCCGGTTACGCCTTATGTAAAAGATCTTGCCAAGTATGAGCGTGCTACTGAGTTCGAAAAAGAGTTTGAGATTTTTACCTGGCATTTTTTTATGGCTTTTGATGGTGAAAAACCTGTTGGTGCAGTGACACTTGCTGGCACTACGCCAAACCTGTACATGCTGGGTGGAATGAAGGATGCCTGCGTTTTGTGGGATATCCGCGTTGATGATAAGTATAAACATCATGGAATTGGTCAGAAGCTTTTTGACCAGGCAAAGAAGGTGGCCATTGCTGACGGCTACAAAAAAATGATAATTGAAAGTCAGAACATCAATGTGGCTGCCTGCCGCTTTTACAGAAAACAGGGAGCTGTTATTGCTAAAATTGATACCAACGCTTATTGTTCTGAGCCAGGGCTGGAAAATGAAGTTCAGTTGATCTGGACATTGGAATTGAAATAATTAAAAGGAGCCTGAAATGAAAAATGTTTATGAAGATTGTCCAATATTTGAGAACGAGCGCTGGCTTTTGCGTCTTGTAGAAAAAAATGATGCGGAAGATTTGCTTAAGGTTTACGGAGACAAAAATGCACTTCCGTTTTTTAACAGCGACAATTGCGACGGTGACAATTTTTATTACCACACAAAAGAACTCATGGACAAGGCTATGGATTTCTGGCTTTATTCTTACCGTGAAAAGTGGTTTGTGCGATGGGCGATTATTGATAAAACAACGGGCAAAGTGATTGGAACTATTGAGTCGTTCAAACGTCTTTCTGAAGATGATTTTAACGAGTCTGGAGTTTTGCGTCTTGATGTTTGCAGTAATTATGAAAGGGCTGAAGTGTTGAAAGAAATCATGTCGCTTATTGTTCCTTATATTTTTGAAATGTTTGACTGTAAGCAGGTTGTTACAAAAATCCCGATTTATGCAGTGGAACGAGCTGTGGCAGCTACAGCTTTTGGATTTAAGAAAACAGATTCGCTTCTGGTTGCAAAAGACGGAGTTGCGTTCAACGGATATTGGATTTTCAGAGGATAATAAAATTACACTTAAAGGAAGAAATAAAAATCAGGAGTTTAAAATGACAGAACAAACAATAAACAGAATCAGACAATTTGTAGCAGACCGAGACTGGGGGCAGTATCACAGCCCGGCAAATCTTGCAAAATCAATTTCGATTGAGGCTAACGAGCTTCTGGAATGCTTTCAGTGGAGCGACACAGAGTACGACCTTCAGCACGTAAAAGAAGAACTCGCCGATGTACTTGTTTATTGCCGCGACCTTTTAGACAAGCTGGACCTGGACGAAGACGAAATTGTAAACATGAAGATGGACATGAACGAGAAAAAATATCCGGCAGATAAAGCCCGCGGTAACAACAAGAAGTATACGGAGTTGTAAGGTTGGACTTACAGATAAGAAGAGCAACAGCCGAAGATGCACAGATTCTCGTTG
Organism: Treponema sp.; assembly: GCA_016290335.1. Next base: position 73,188 of record JAEETM010000005.1, read on the forward strand.
ATATTTACAACAAGGCGTTTTACGAGGATTATGTGAAATATGGTGAATGTCCGGGATACGGGCGGTCGGTCAGCGATATGATTAAATCAATTAATGAGACTTCAAAATATATCGCGTATGTTGGTGCTGGTCCGGTTGGGGCTATATCTGTTTTGAAGAAAGATGATGGTCTTTATTATTTGGGCGCGCTTTGTGTTATCCCGGAATATCAGCGGCGGGGAATTGGTTATAAATTGCTTGAGTTTATGAAAGAACAGTATAAGGACTGGGGTAGAATCGAATTAGTTACGCCGGCAGACAAGGAAAAGAATATTAACTTTTATACAAAAAAATGCGGGTTTAAAATTGATTATGAAGAGATGGATGGGGCGGTGAAGGTTTACCACTTTAGTTTGAATAGAGAGTAAAGTTATTTATTTCAATCTTAGTTTTCTTCTCTGGTTTCTTTAAGAGACTGCATAATATCATCGTATTTAAGATCAAAAAGAGTTTTTATTCCTGCGAAAGGAGATGAGTCTGGAACTTCTGGGGAAATGCGAAAAACAGAGCCATCGGCGCGTTTAACAAGAACGGCTCCATCGTTTTTAGACTTATCAAGAATTGAAGAGAAATTTTGTCTTGCTTCAGAATAAGTTACTACAAGCATGCGACACCTCTTGAAATTGCATTTGTTTTCATTGTTCCATCCATTGTATACAATGGTAACGAAAGCTGTTTTGCAAGAGAAATATAATATGAATCGTAGGCATAAGATTCTGTTTCTCCTGCAATTACAATTGCATTTGGAATATCCGGCTCCATAAGTCTCATTGGAATCCTTGCAAACTCGTGATATACAGAAACTCCATCATAAATGGAAATCAATTTGCGTTTAATAAGTTTACTTAGTGCATTTCCAATTTCAAATGGTAAACAGCTTGGTGCAACAAGTCGTGCTGCGCCAACAGTTTTTACGACAGAGTCTTTGTCATTTTGATTCAAAAGAAACTCCAAGATACATGAAGCATCAATAACTAATTCATTCATATACTAATTGTACTATTGTACAATGGTGGTGTCAAGAATTTATAATTGGTTTTACAATTTACAGATATTATTTTGTCTCGTATAATGATTATATTATTGATACAATTCAAGCTTGATTAAGATTAAAGGAAAAAGAAAAAATGTTATCTCAACAAGAACAACAAAAAGCAGCAAAAAAGTTTTTTCAAGATTGGAATGGAAAAGGATATGAAAAAGGAGAAAGTCAAAAATACTGGCTTGATCTTTTATGTAATGTCTTTGGAGTTCAAGATTTTGCCAATTTCATAAGTTTTGAAGATCAGGTAAAGCTTGATCATACATCTTTTATAGATGGATACATTGCTCAAACCAAGGTTCTTATTGAACAGAAAAGTATAGATAAAGATTTGCGTGCTCCAATCAAACAGTCTGATGGGACATTTTTAAATCCTTTTCAACAGGCAAAGCGTTATATTACTGAACTTCCTGTTTCAAAACATCCTCGTTGGGTTGTAACATGTAATTTTAAATCATTTCTTGTTTATGATATGGAAAATCCAAATGGAGAGCCGGAAGAGATTTTACTTGAAAATCTTGAAAAAGAATACAACCGCCTTTCATTTATTACAGATACTGGAAGCATTCATCTAAAAAAAGAAATGGAGCTTTCCATTAAAGCAGGTGATATTGTTGGTTTAATTTATGATCATCTTCTTGAACAATATAAGCTTGCAAAAAATGTTGATATAAAAACTTGTCTAAAAAGTCTAAACATGCTTTGTGTTCGTCTTGTATTCTGTTTTTATGCAGAAGATGCAGGAATCTTTGGACACAAATCTATGTTTGGTGATTATCTTAAACGATTTGAACCAAAGGATTTGCGAGCCGCTATATTAAATCTGTTTAAGGTCCTTGATCAAAAACCGGAAGAAAGAGACCCATTCCTGGAAGAAGAACTTGCTGCATTTCCGTATGTAAATGGTGGACTTTTTACAGAAGAAGATTTACTCATTCCAAACTTTACAGAAGAGTTAAAAGATTTGCTTGTAAATAAAGCAAGTGCTGATTTTAACTGGTCGGATATTTCGCCAACAATTTTTGGTGCAGTTTTTGAATCCACGCTCAATCCAGAAACTCGACGTGCTGGTGGAATGCATTATACTTCTATCGAAAATATTCACAAAGTAATAGATCCTCTTTTTATGGATGACCTTAATGCCGAATACGAGGAAATCAGAAATATAAAGACTGTTACTACACGAAATGATAAACTTCTTAGATTCCAGACAAAACTTGGAAGTTTAAAGTTTTTAGACCCTGCCTGTGGAAGCGGTAACTTCTTAACAGAAACCTACTTGAGCTTGCGTCGTCTTGAAAATAAATGTCTCCAACTTATGATTGGTGGTAACGAAGAACAAGGAACATTAACGGAATTATTCGGATATGATTTTGTGAAGGTTCATATTCAGCAGTTTTATGGAATTGAAATAAATGACTTTGCCTGTGTTGTTGCTAAGACAGCTCTATGGATTGCAGAATGTCAGATGCTTCAGGAAACTAATTCCATCACCAATTCTGCAAGTTCATTTTTGCCGCTGGATAATTATACAAACATTATTGAAGGTAATGCTCTGCAAGTTGATTGGGAAAGTGTTGTTCCTAAATCTGAATTATCATATATAATGGGAAATCCTCCATTTGTTGGTTATGCATATCAATCTAAAGAGCAGAAAGAAGATTTAGAAAACTTAATGAAAGGTTTTGGAAAAAATATCGATTATGTTGCAGGATGGTATTATAAAGCTTCTGAATTGATTCAAAATACAAATATAAAATGTGCTCTTGTTTCAACAAACTCAATTACACAAGGAGAACAAGTCGCTGCTATCTGGAAACCTTTATTTGAAAAATTTGGTATTTATTTTGATTTTGCTTATAGAACTTTTAGATGGGATAGTGAGGCAAATATCAAAGCCCATGTACATTGTGTTATTTTAGGATTTAGTTCTTGTGAATCTAAGAAGGAAAAGGTCATTTATCTAAATGAAAGTCAGAGAATTACAGCTAAGAATATAAATGGTTATTTAATTGATGCAGCTAATATATTTATTGAAAATACAAAGAAAGCAATTTGCGATGTTCCTGAAATGGTAAAAGGTAGTATACCTGTCGATGGCGGAAATCTTATTATTGAAGAAGCAGATTATGAAGCTTTTATAAAGAAAGAACCTCAAGCAAAAATTTATATTAAACAACTTGTTGGTTCAGAAGAATTCATAAATAATAAAAAACGATATTGTTTATGGCTTTTAGGAGCAAATCCAGCGGATTTAAAGAAATGTCCTTTAATAATGGAAAGAATTCAGAAAGTAAAAGAAATGAGACTTGCAAGTACAAAAGAGGCAACAAGAAAATTTGCAGATTATCCAACGCGCTTTATGGAATTACGTCAACCTGAAACAGATTATCTTTTGATTCCTAGAGTTTCATCTGAACAAAGAAGATATATTCCAATTGGGTACATGTCAAAGGATGTAATTAGTACCGATGCAAATATGGTTCTTCCAAATGCTTCAATTTATCATTTTGGCATTCTGACTTCCAATGTGCATAATGCATGGATGCGTGTTGTCGCTGGTCGTTTAAAGAGCGATTATCGATATTCCAACACAATCGTCTACAACAACTTCCCTTGGCCAAATCCATCAGAAGAACAGAAAAAGAAAATAGAACAGACAGCACAAGCAATCTTGGATGCCCGTGCAAAATATCCAGATAGTTCACTTGCAGATCTTTACGATGAAACAGTTATGCCACCAGAACTGCGACAAGCCCATCGCGCTAATGATCTTGCCGTTTGTCAGGCCTATGGTTTTAGCCAGGAAATTATAAAATCAGAAAGTAAATGTGTATCAGAACTTTTTAAGATGTACGAAAAGTTAGTGAATGAATCCAAAAGGTAAAAAAATGAAAACCAAAGAAGCAATAATCGAACAGCAGAAAGAGTTTATTCAGGAAATGAAAAATAAAACTCTTGCAATTATTAATTCAATTGATAAATCGGAGATTGAAACGATTCTTCTTTCGGGGAGTGTTTCGCGGGCGGATTTTTTTCCTCTTAAAAAAGAAAATGATGAATATCGGGGGCACGTCGATTTAATCGTTATGCGTAAAAAAGGAAGTTGTGTGGCTGCCGAAGATATTTTTGGACCGGACAATGATCCGCCGATTCCGTATCATTGTATAAAAGTTGATCATGTGTGCTATGCAATTTTGTTTACAGATTTTATCGATACCGAAAAGTTTTTGCAGCTTGATGAGCCAAGAAAGTTTTCTGTGCTTGAATCGCAGATTTTATACGACCCGAATAATTCCTACAAAAATGAGCTTGAAAAAATAAATCAGCTTGTAAAAGAAGATTTGAAAAATTATCTTAATAATGCGCTGGGCTATATTCATTATCTTATTTCTGATTACAAGAAAGACCGCTGGTATCGCCGGGAGGCATTTATCCAGATGCACGAAAATCTGAATACGGCAATCCGTGCAGGGGTAAGGGCTTTGTTCTATATAAATGGATTTTATTCGCCGGCAGAAGACAGGGCTGTTTATTATTCTCACAGTTTGAAAAAACTCCCGGAAAATTACGCAGAATTAATTTCACAGTCCTGTAATCAAATCACAGATTCAGAAGAAGACTATTTCAGGCGAGAGAAAATCTTCATGAAAAATATAGTCGGTTTTATTGAAAAATCTACATCTTGTAAATAAGCGGAGTTGTTTTTGGAAAATATTTTATTAAATGTCTGGATAGAAATGAAAAATGGGATAAAAGTAAGACTAATATCCAATGATGTATATAATTCAGAAGACAAGTACATTTTAATAATGGAAATAAATACAAATGGAATTTCCAAAAATATCAATTTGCTGGTAAAAGGACGGAAAGTATTTAATGCTTCTGGAAAATGCTTAGATTTTGGTGATGCATATCCGTCAACTACAGAATATGGTAAAATGATGATTACTAAGCAGTTTATAAAGGCTTGGTTAGAATAAATAACCTATAACAAAGCTTCTAGCCGACAAACCGGTCAAGCCTCGCCACCGTTTATGCAATTGTTATGCGGACGCCCGCTACTTAAGGCGCATTTTGTGATATACTACAATTATGAACTACAGGCAAAAAAATATCTATTTCCCTCTGCTTATACTTTTTTCTTCGGTGCTGAATATTGCAAGCTCGATTCTGGCAGGTGAAAGCTCCTTCCCTCTTTATATGGACAGTTTTGCAACGATTGCCATTGCTGCGATTGGGGGATTTGTTCCGTCTATTATAGTTGCGCTTCTTACAAACGGGACTTTGTTTTTACTTGGAAGGCTCAAGCTGATTTTTATTTTGTGCCAGCTGATGACGGCTCTTGGCTCTTCTTTTATTTTTGCTCTTACGAAGAAAAATGGTGAAGAAAAGATAAGCCTTGATTCTTTTATGATGGCAGGAATTTTAAGTGCTTTTACAAACGGCATTTTCGGCTCGTTATTTGCGGCATTTTACCATTACAACCTTACGGCGATTGAGCAGGGAATTTTATTTGTAACGAACAATGTGATTGCAGCAAATCTTATTGGCGGGTTTCTGCTGAATCTGTTGGACAAGGCTTTTGCGGCTTTTATTGCTTACGGAATGTATCTTCTGATTCTGAAAAAATGCGAAAGGGCATGGAGCAGTTGCGAAGCAAGCCACTGGACTGAGGAGCGAACGAAAGAGAGCGACGAGGGAAGCGGCCGAGCGTTAGTGAGCTGCGGAACGCCCGACCGCCGCTTGCCGGCGGTTTCGCCCTTATTAAAAATAAAACCTGAATACATTTTTTTGATAATCGCATTCCTTACCTTTGCAATGGCGATTGGATTCAAAAAAACGGCAGACAGAAAATTCAGCGAAGGCTACGAAAATATAATAGAAAGCTCGCAGTTTGAAGCGCTTGAAGAAAAACGTTCGGAGGAAGAATTCATCAACAAGGGCTTTGACTCGGTTTTGTACACGACTTTCATTCTTGCAGCCATTTCGCTTATAATAATGCAGGTGCGATTGGGCGAGGAGAAAAACAAAATCAGGATTCAGAAAGCCAGGGAAGAAACGCAGAGGGCATTTTCCCGCGATTTACACGACGGGGCAATTCAGACTCTCGCGGCATTGAAGATTTGTCTTTCGGATAGTAATAATGAAATGGCTAAAAATCTTACCGAGGACGCAATCGCTCAGGCACGGGAACTTCTGGCTTTTTCGAGGATTGATTTGTCTTCTGATTTGATTGCTCTTGTGCGCGAAACGGCGAAAGTGTTTGAGGAAAATTATAAAACAAAAATTGCTTTTTATGAGGCAAGCGATGTGGCACAAAACTTTTCTTCAGATGCAAAAGTGCAAATCCTGAAGATTTTACAGGAAGCCCTGCGAAATGCCCTGAAGCACAGCGGGGCGGACAGAATTGAAATCAAAATGATTGACACGATGAATGATTTTATCCTTTCGGTGTGCGACAATGGCTCTGGTTTTGATGTGGAAAAGCCTGGTGAAAAAGCGGGACATGCCGGCCTTAAAATCATGGAAGAGAGGGCAATTGAATTGGGCGGACATCTTGCTATAAAATCTGGTATAGACGGAACGAATGTAAGCCTGATTTTGCCGATAAGAAGATAGCGCACGAGGAGTTTTTTGATGAAAGTTCTTTTAATTGATGACCACAACATGCTCCGGGAAAGTCTTGTCCTTGCCCTTAAAAAAGAATGTCCTGATTTTGATTTTTTGCAGGCGTCGACAGGAGACGAGGCAAAAGAGATTCTTGTTAAAAATGATGACTGCAGGATGATTGTTTTAGACCTGCAGGTTGGAAAGGAAAACGGGCTTTTTATTTTAAGTGAGCTCAGGACTGTAAGACCTGAAATTAAAACTCTTGTCTGCTCTGCTTTTTCCGAGCCGCTGACGGTTGAAAACGCAATCAGCGCTAAAGTTCAGGGCTATATTACAAAAACATCTGACCTTTCGGAAATTGCCCTTGCGGTAAAAATGGTTGCTTTCGGAAAAGAATATTTTTGTACGGAAGCCCTTAATGTAATGCAGGCAAATGTAAACGCCTCAAAAATTGCAAGCGGACTCCTTGATTCTCCTGACCGGACTACAAGACTTTTTGCAAGCTACAAAAAACTTTCTCCAAAGGAAAAAGAGATTTTTGGGCTTTTGGCACAAGGTTTTTCCGTCTCTGAAATTGCCCGGAAACTTGGAAAATCCATAAAGACCGTAGAAAATCAACGTACGGCAGTTTATGAAAAAATGGAGCTTCACGGAATGGGAGATCTTGCTGAAGGAGCCAGGATGCTGGGATATTACTGATTCAGCCAGTGGTTGATTTACTGAATAAAACTCTCCCAGGGCTGCTCTTTTAATTTTCCGTTTGAAAAAATAAAGACTGTAATTTTATCGTCAAAAATTTTTCCGAAAGCGTGAAGTTTTTCTTTGCTGCACATTCCAAGATGATTCTGTAAAAAGCTTTCATCGTCTATGAGAATTCCAAAATGTGCATTTCCAGAATTTTCTGCAAATTTCGCCATTTTCAAGAGTTCTCCGAAAATTTTATGAAGTCCATTGTATTTATCTGGGGAGTTAAAACTTTTTGCCTCAATAAACCAGTCTGTTCCCTTTAAGTCAGTATATTGAACATCAGCTTTTGTATTACTGCGGCAGTTAAAGTTACTATGGGAATCAGCTTTTATATCTTTAATTTTTACCTCTTTGAAGGAATCTATAAGTTTCTGTTCCCACGATTTATTCTTAGCTTTCATAAGATATTACCTCACAAAAAATGACAGCCTTTTTTCTTTAATTTAAAACTTGGTCAAAACCAGGTATCCGAAACTTTATTTCAATATCTTCGTTTCCAATTACTACCGAAGTTATATCACCTTCATAAAACATTTTTCCTTTATAATTTGTACTTTCTGTACGCTCAAGTGTGTATTCGTAGTCATCATCTGAGATATATGTTAAATAGGCAACTGTTGGAAGTTCTACTTCTGTACCTTCTTCCAGGTTTTTATAATCAGGTAAACTGTTCAAAAGATCTGCAAGTGGTTGATCATATCTAGGATCTTCTGCAACAAAAGTAATTGAATACCCTTGAGGCTCTGTACAAGAGAAAAGTACAAAAACCATTACCAAAATACTTAAAATCTTAAAAATCTTCTTCATTTTAATCTCCTGAATTATTTAATAATTTTCTCTGCTGAATGGTTCTACATCATCACACTAAAATTCCTTTGGGACGCTTTCCTAAAATTCTTGGGAAAATTTCCCAAACAAAAACGGGACTTTTGATGTATACTTGGCGCATGAGCAAAAGTGTTGCTTTAACATTGAAGCATGTTTTTAAAATTGAATTACTCATCATCTATGTGGCAATAATCAATTTTGGATTTTCCATTTATTTTAAGACCTACTCAAACAAAAAGATTTCTGAACTGGATTCTCAGATGCTCAAAATCCAGCTGGAAGAAAACAGCGGTAATTTTAATCATGATGATTTGATAGAAAAACTCACTTACGATTACGCGCCTTATACTTATTTTG
>JAEETM010000141.1 GCA_016290335.1 Treponema sp.
ATGGCCGGGTTGTCTTACTTGTTACAATTGGTATGAATGATTCTTCGTCTATTCAGTTATCCTTGCCGGCAGCCAAGCCTCAGCGCCAGCATAGTCAGTATACAACAGCCGCAAAACTTTGTCAATAGATTATTTTGAAATTTATATTTTTTATTCGTTTTTAGTTGTTTTGAATGAGATTTTTGTTTCCGACGACTGCAAATACATGCAATATATGTGCTTTTTATTACATTCTCCCATTCGCCTGACGGAACTGATCATCGCCAAACACCACAACGGCCCCACCGGCAAGGTCAATCTGTTTTTCAAAAACGACTGCACGAAGTTCATCGGCCTGAACGAAAGGGATGCGGTGTGAGGGAGACGGGGTGGAGATGAAAAAAGTAAAACGGCATTCGAGTGAAAACGAATGCCGTTTTGTTATGTAAATTAATACGATGCTGCTTTTTCGCCGTATTGTATTAGCGTTTTGCGGTAAAACAAAAAGTTTCACGTGAAACAAAAAAATTTATTCAAGCTCACTGAATGTTATTCAGCCAACGGATTTTCCCTGATCTCCTGTATCTCTTTCCGGGTCAGCATTTTTTTCTCCACTAACGCTGCTGCCAGTTTGTCCAGAAACGCACGATTCTCTGCCAGAATCTTTTTGGCTTGCTGGTAATACTTGTTCATTTCCATTGCTGCAATCTGTTCCATTTTTCCCTTTATAGCTTCTGAAGAGTCGGGCCCTGTATAAGTATCAAAACCAAAAGCGCATAAGTCATCCACAAGCCTGTTGGTAATATGAAATGCCCTTCCCAAATCATTCGTGCAGCCGACATCTGTCTTTCCAAAAACCATTTCCGTCGCGGCTTTTCCTGCCAGTTTGCATAATATATCACGTTCCATCCGTGTTTTCGAATATTCATGCTCATTCTTTCTGCAGATTTTTGTAATCCCGCGGCATTTACCCGCGTAACCCAGAACGGATACGAGAATAACGCTTCCCGGTTCCAGTTGTTCGGCGACAACAGCATGGCCGGCTTCGTGAACAGCATAGTCCTTAACATATTGATACTCTTCCTGAGCAACACACTCCGGCCCGTCGAACAGCATGCGAAGGCAGGCGCGCAGCATATCCCGGTGACTGATTTTGTCCCTTCCGTCATAGCCGGCAAAAATTCCTGCTTCATTCACTACCGCTTCCAGCGCCGCGCAGGAGTTCCCATCCATGATCTCTGCAATCTCAACTGCGTCCACATCACCCAGGCTCTCTTTCCGGGAAAGGTAATGCCTGACCACTTTTACAGCCTCTTCCCCTTTCGGACAGTTCAGTTCGATAACCTTGTCGAAGCGGCCGGAACGGAGCAGGGATTCCGGAAAGCAGTCCCTGTCATTTGCCGTGGCAATGACAAATACGTCCGAATCCCTGCAGGCATCAATACCGGCCTGTACCGCTACGTATTCCTCCGCATCCGGATGCTGGCTGTCTTCATTGGCAAATTTGTCCAGATCGTCCAGAAAAACAATCGCCCGGTCTTCTGCTTTTGCTTCGGCAAAAACATCACAGATTACCCTGACCAGTTCGCCATCCGGTTTATCTTTTCTTACCGTGAATGATTTGCATCCGCTTTCCTCAATGAAACACTGCGCCATAAGCGATTTGCCAAGGCCCGGTTCGCCCCACAGCAGAATACCTCTTGGCATATGGACGCCCAGCCTGGCATACTTTTCAGGGTTTTTCACCACGTCGCATATGCGGATCAGTTCCGCTTTAATGTCTTCATACCCTACTACCTTGTCAAACTTACTCATACATAATTCTCCTCTCTGTAATGTACATTTTGTTGTAATTCCCGCTTTTGCAGGCCTGTTTCTAAATGCATTATACAGAAAGCGATGTGCATTATTTTACACATAAAAATAGCGCCTGCCCGGTTAAATTGGCAGGCGCGTAAAATTACTACATTAACACTGTTCTAATTATCAGATGCCGTTTTTACTTTTCCCTATAAAACTGACTAATCCGATCTTCAATTTTATGCGGATTTGTCAGGAATAATGAGTAGCCCAGTTCCTTTTTCAGTATTTCAAACCGTTCCACTTTCTCGTTTTTGATCAGCTTTCCGATTTCATCAGCCAGAATCTCATATTTTTGACTGTATATTGCTCCGCATTTCAGCCCCGGTTTCAATTCCAAATCACCGATAAACCGGTCAAAGACGATTTCGCCCAATATAACGATTGCGCCTTTGCCTCCGTTTCCTGTCTCTATTGCTTTTTCTACCTCTTTTTGTTTCGATGCATTATCTTGTTTTTTTTCTTCACAATAATTTTTATTAAGCACATTTCTTATGCCAATATAATGGGAAATCATCTGCTTGATACCGCCGATGTAAAACGGTTCTGACATGGATACCAGCTCAAAGTTCTTCGTGTCATTGATATTTCTTTTTAATCCCAGCCTGGTTAACACATTATCTTTGTATAAATCCGAACCGTATTTATTGTCAAGATACTTCTGCGATATCCCTTCACACTTGGTACTGGCAGACGTGTAATATTCCGCAAACTTACTCTCCAAAAAGAGGACTATGTCTTCGCCCGATTCTATATCTTTTCCGATTAGCACCACATCCATGTTTGAAGGATTAATAATAACAGGGCTTTTAAACTCAAAAACTGATTTTGTAAATTCGGCTGTCCTCTGTTTTTTATCTGTTCCCAAACTTAAAGTCAGAGGATTCACTTCTGTGACATTGTAAAAATGCAATAACGCGCAAAGTGATGACGAATGAAGGGTTCTGATTTTACTGAGTTCCTGACCCGACCCACTGACAGACATATTGAACTTTTCTTCGAACAGTTCCGGATTAACGATACCAAATATTTTCGTTAAAAGTTCTTCCGGTTCTTCCGTTCCGCTAAAACAATATGAATTACGGGAAGGCACTTTGTATCTTCGATTTATCGATTGTTCTATATGATTCGCACTGTTTTCTATAAATTCATTATCTTCCCATAGCACGGTGTATAGTTTTTTCATCTCATCATCCATGCTCTTAAAATCTATATTCATAAAACGCCCTCCAATAATTTATAAGTATTTCCTGCTATCGATTTATCATCAATATAAAAATCACAGCTTACCTTCCGGCTGTTTACTCCATATTTCACAACAGCCTCCGGGAGATTGTCGTTGATTGCATCGAACTCCAGCCCACGATTCTGGCAAAAGTCCACTGCAATCCGCAGCGCTTCCCCTTCCCTGCAGGTCCATAGAATCAGTCTGTCTCCCCTGCTCTTTCTTGCAATCAGGAAGTCTATCAGACCTTCATTGGCAGGACCCGTGTCCGGATATTTCCCAAAACTGAGCGTGCCGTCAAAATCTACTGCGAATGTCATAAGAGTACCTCTTTGTTCTCTAATAATTATTATTGCATGTTTAAAACTTCCCCGCAAGGTTTAGCCAGTGACATTGCTCTTACGGTTTGCATCCCTGTTTCTAAAAGCATTATACAAAAGTCGATGTGCATTTTTTTACACATAAAAATTGCGTCTGCCAACTTAAATTGGCAGACGCGAAAGTAATAATTTATTACTTAGTGTAACATAAAAGTACAATCACTTCTTAAAACCTTCGTCAATACCATTAACACCTACTTCAGCCAGCATCCTGGCAAATTCTTTTCCGTTAATCAGTTTGACACCCTTCTCAACAGCCTTAACTTTTGCCTCCTCTTTAAAATCATCGGCTGTTGAAACAACCCAGGGAATATATGTCATTCCATCAATAGAGTTCTTTTCCTGATGTTCATCGTATTTTGATATTTGTTCTACAGCCCAAGCGTCTGTTTTATCGTCGTGTTTCTTTACCTGAATATAAATCGTTACTCCTAAACTCTCGAAAACAGCTACCACATCGGCATCTGCATAGTCCTCTTTTTCACTGCTGTTCTTGGGGGGAATATAAACCATTGAAGCCCCGATTCTTTCCATATACCACTTTACCACTCTTTCAAAATTGTCTGCGGTAACATATTTTTTTATTTTCCCAAGAATAGCATTTGCTGTTTCTTCTACTAAAATCTCGTGAACATCAACCGGTGCTTCACGTTTTGCAGCATCGTCAACTTCTTTCGCCAGATCGTTGATAGAAGCATTAGTTTGCCTCATCTTCATTCTCGTTTGAAGTTTATCTTCAGCAAAACTCCTGGGAATAATTTTTACAGGTGTTTTAATCTTGACAAAAAAGCCAATATCAATATTCCGTTTATTCTTTGGATCGGTCGCATCAACCAATCCGTCTTCCGTTAAAATAATATCTTTTAGCTCATCGACCATTTTTGCCGGTAAATCACGAATACTTTTTACAGATTCTTCCACTTTGACAACCGCAAAACATTTGTCATATAAAGGCACCACAACAGTATCGCCCGGCATAAACTGCGCAAAACGATTCAAACACCAACGCGAACGGCTAAATTCTTTCAATGTATCCATTATTTTATCAAAACCTTCGCCACGTCGGTCAACAATACATTCTCGTAGTGCTGGACTTATTGACATATAGTATTGCCATCCTATTGTCAAATAACCTTTGTCAAGTAACGGCTTTGCAACGCCCCATTCGTTAGAAATTCTGTGTAACCAATAATTACTCATTGCCAATACCTCCCTTAAATTTTTCAAGTATGTCTAGTTATTCTCAATCACAAACTTCACAAAGTTCCTTGCTTCTGTCAACGGGTGCCATGGGAAATCCTTATCAAACTGTTCTTCTTCAGAACGGTTCATCAAAATACCTTTCTTGTAATCTGCGTCATACGGATCACGACACCATTCGTCCGGACCTTTGATAATGCCTTCGTTCATCATGTAGGAAAATACCTGCGTGTCGCGCACACCCGTAATCATATCCTCATCAAAAAAGCCGGTGATGTTCATGACATAGCTTCCAAAGAAAATATGCATGGTCAGGTTATATTGTACGCCCATGCCTTTCCCTTTTAATGTTTTAACAATGCTGTAAATATACTCTCTGCCGGCCTTTGTCTCTCCGTCCTTTACCGCAATCAACCCTTGCTCTTCTCCAATCTGTTGATGTATCCCGCTTATCAACATTTCAGGATGTCCGAAGGGCATCGCGTCAGATACGTCAATCGGATAAACCAGGGCAAAAGCCTTCAATGCTTTGCCCTGATAGCCATACGGTGTAGTATAAGGCGGATCGTCCGGAGCCGATTCCAGTTCCATATAATGATCCGGTATAATAAAAACTTCATTATTTGGCAATTGTTTCACGTTCATTTGTAGCACCTGCCTTATCTTTATACTTCTCCCACATTCCCTTCACGCTTTCCTTAATCTCTTCCCTCAACTCTGCCGGTTCCAGCACTTCCACATACGGTCCGTACTGCAGTGCCCAAAATTTCATGGCGGATTTGTTGCACTTTACATCAACCAGCATTTCGTCGTCAAACTCTTTGCGGATTTTGAAGTCTTTGCCAAACCAGTCCACCAGCTCATCCATCAGGTGTTTCTTCGCCATCATGCGCACGTTCACGCTTTTGCCACTGAACATATAGATGTGTTCTGCCATGTGTTTCGGAAGCGAGAAGCCGTTTTTGAAATCCGTCACCTGGGATACCGGTTTGCGTCTTTCGTCCAGCATGCACACGGAAGTCATGCGGTCGATGCGGAAATGCGCGGCATTATCATACTTGTCGTAGTTGCCGATCAGGTAATAACGCCCGTTGTTGGCCACGATCTGATACGGGTTCACGATGTACGCTTCTTTCCTCTTGGGATGCAGCTGAAAGTCCGTTCCGTAGGTATTATAAACGAAGCTGACTTTCTTCCTTTTGTCAATAGCATCATTCAGGGCATCCAGCGCGTACATGGTCTGCTTGTTGTCGGTGTGCTGCAGTTCCGGCAGGTTGCACACATGCTTCACCTTCGCCGAAAAATGCCGTCCGCCAAAGTCTTTCAGTTTGTTAATCAGATCCCTGGCCCGTTTTTGGGAGATGCCTTTGGAAAACAACACGCTGTCGATCAGCAGGCGAAGTTCCGCGTTATCGAACTTCCGCTCCGCCAGGAACGCGCCCTTGTTGTTTGTCACAATATCGAAGCCCAGCTCTTTCAGCGAGTCGATATTGTTCTTCACGGAGCGCCGGTCACATTCCATTCCGTACTGCGCCCGCAGATGCCGGATGATTTCCTGCTGGGTCAGGTGATGATCTTCGTCTGAATACTGTTCCA
>JAEETM010000045.1 GCA_016290335.1 Treponema sp.
GTTGTTGATTGCAGTTGCGCTGTCAAAGGCTTTGTTGTAATTCTGTACAAAGTTCTGATAATCTGAATTGAACTTTTCTTCGAGTGCTGTGTAATCCTTGTCGTTTCGTTCTGTGATTGCAGCAATCTGGGTTTCGTATTTCTGCGAGATTTTTGTATAATCTTCTGTGAACTTTTCTTCAAACTTGGCAATAATTCCGTCGTTTTTGTTGGAAACTGAATCAAGCTGCTGGCTGTATTTGTCGTGAATTGTCTTAACCTTTGCGGTATAGCTTTCTGATAATGTTTCAGACTGCTTTTTGAATTTGTCATCGTAGGCCTGAATGATTTCGGCAGATTTGTCATTAAGGTTCTGACTTACCTTAGAGAATTCTTCATCAATCTTCTTATTAGATTCATCTGTGCGTGAACCGAGCATAGCGGCAAGCTGTGTGAACTTTTCATTCAGTTCTTTTATGTAATTATCTGAACGTTCTGTTGCCTTTTGACTTAAGTGTTCAAAAGCTGTATTTTCCAGAGTATCTGCCCTTTGTGCAGCTTCTGTGTACATGTTCTGGATTTCCTGTTTTGTCTGTTCAAGTGCTTTTTCTGCATTAGCTTTTGAAGCCTTGATTTCTGCTGCAAGACTGTCTGCATAAGCTTTGTATTCATCAAGAAGGGTAGAGGCAATTGCTTTAAGCTGGTCTGCATTGTAGGTTGTAAACTTATCTGAAATCTCAGGGATTCGTTTTTCAATTGTATCGATTGTGTGCTGCTGTTTATTAAGAGTGTTTGTAAGGTTGTTTACGATTGCACTTTCCTTCTGAATGCGCTTAAGGTTTTCTTCAACCTGACCTGTCATATCACTAAGGTCGTTCAAAAGATGTGAATAATTGTTTATCTGCGTACCAATATTGTCTATGTTCTGAGTATACTGAGAAAGAATCTTAATTTTTTCCTGGAACCCTTCATGCTCCTGAGAAAGAAGCTTTACGGCAGCATTTGCCTGAGACTGGCGAGAGTCGAACTCAGTTACAAGCATGTTAAAATCATGCTCAACCTTTTTGTAGTGGTCCGAAAGATCAGCCTCACGTTTGTCGGCATAACGCCTTACCTTTTCTATGGCGTTATTTCTTTTGTCTATTTCATGAAAATAAATAGAAATACCTAAAGATATTACAGAAGCGATTAGAATTGAGATTACGATTTCCACTTTTTAATTCCCCACCCATTTTATTAGACTTTTTCAGACAGCTTTAATCATTACCGTCAAAAATAAAACTTTCCAGTTGTGAATATTTCCAGAAGATAAAGTCAGCTGCCTTTGATTTTTTGCCGAGTTTCCCCTTCAGCGGCGATACAAACCAGGCTGCCTTCATCCCGATTTTCTTAGGACCTATTACATCATACTTGTGATTGTTTCCGACATAGAGGATTTCTTCCTTTTGAATGCCGAGCTGTTCTGCCATTTTGAAGAACGCAACAGGAGACGGTTTTAACGCTCCGTATTCTTCGGTAGAAAAGCACAAGTCACAGTACTTTTTCAAGCCCCAGATTTCTCCTTTCTGCTCAGGTGGAAAATCAGAGAGAAAAACAATTTTCACTCCGTTTTCTTTAAGCCTTTTTATCAGCTTTTCTGTCCCTTTTGCAGGAGAAAAACGCGGAAAATATTTGCGCAGACCGTAGTAAACAATGTCGTCCAGCTTTTTCTGTGCCTTTTCCGGCGTGCATTTCATTTTTTTTGCCATCAACTCAGCCTGAACCCTGTAAAAATCAGGAATCTGCTCCTGTTTTCGCAGTTCTACACGAACCAGTCCGTAGCAGCTGAAGAAAAACAAGTGTGCAAAAAAGTGCGGAAAGATTCGGCAGTTAAGCTTCCAGTTTTCGTAGAGTGTGCCGTCGATGTCGAACGCAACTGCTTTGATGTCAGCAAAATTAGAAATTTTCACCCCTAAATTATACACTATATTTGCAAAATCGTCATTAATAAATAATCTTTTTTTATTTACTCATTTTGCAAGGTCTCTAACCGGTTTAAACGGGACTTGTCGGGGGAAATGCACAGGTTTTTTTCCTGGGTTGGGAGGACCAGACCCTTGGGGCCGTTTTTGGCGCGGCGGAGGTATTTGACGTGGGTGTAGTAGAGGTCGACCTTGGTGTTGTTGCGGGCTTTGGAGTAGTAGACGGCAAGGTTACCGGCATCTAAAAGGATTTCAAGGGGGACAGTCTTGCCTTTCTGGGCTTTTACAAAAACGTAGCCGCCCGGGAAATCTCTTGTGTGGAGCCATAAATCATCACCGCGCACGTAATGGCGCAGAAGATCATCATTTTCGTTTGCATCGCGGCCAACATAAATCTGCCAGCCGTTTACAAGATAGTCCAGACCAGGATGAGCTTTTTTCTGCTGCTGCTTTGGTGTGGAATCGCGGCGCAAAAGCTGCTCAATCTTTATAGGGTTCTGCTCGTTCTTAATCTGTTCGTACTGCGCATCAAGCTTTTCAAGATTTTTCCGCGCCGCTTCTATATCATTTGTAAGTTCTTCAGCACCCCTCACAGCCTTTTTGTAATTTTTATAATACTCGGCGGCGTTTTCCTGCGCAGATTTTTCGGGGTCAATTAAAAGGCGTACCGTTTCACCTGTTTCATAATCTTCGCACTCAAGAAACCTCGAAGTTCCGTCAATCAAATATCCGTAAGAAAGAATCAAATCTCCCTGATGCTTCAGCTTATCTGCATTCTTAAAGCTTTCCTGTTTCTGCAAAAGATTATCAAGTGCATTCTGTTTTTTTGAGCGGTTGATGTTGTACCATTTTTCTGCCTTTTCAAGCAGAGCTTCCCGGCTAAGGTTGTCTGCGTGTTCCGAATACCACCAGTCAATGTATTCGTTGAAGGTTGAAAAGTCTCCTGCCCATTCCCTTATCGGAAACTTAATCTCCGCTTCCTGCCTTTTTTCTTCATCTGGCACCGGAGGAATATAAACTTCACCTTTAAGCTCCTTTCGTTCAGGGCGACGGAACATCGGTTCAAGAATCACATTGTTTTCATCGCAGAGAATTACGTTTGCCGCATTGTTCCAGAGCTTTATATATAGAAGATAGTTTTCTGTAATCTCTTCTGCTTCATCTTCCTGTTTCTGCTTTGCTGATACAGCCTGCGGAAGTGCTCCCGTTTTACCAAAAGCCTGAGCCATTCCAGGAAGAACAATTGAGTTTATCACAGCATTTTTTTTCGGGACTTCTGGTGCAACGTTACGTGTAAGTTCCAGCTTTACAATTCGCTCCAGTCCAATCTGCTCACACGAATTAATTCTGGCACCCTTTATGTGCGCCCGCAAAAACTCCATAAAGCGCAGCGGTTTTTCGTTCTTAGTGATTTTCCGCCTTGTTTCGTTCATGCGTGTGGAGTTCTGTGCGGTACAGATTAAAACAGTTTTAGAAACATTTTTGTAAGTATACAGCGCAAGTGTGTCAAAGCCCGGCTGGATTATTTCCTGAATAAATGCTCCTTCCAGATCCAGCTCGGAAAGAATTAAGTTAATTTCGTTGCAGTTAAGACTCATAAGGTCATTATAGATAAAGCAGACCTTATGAGCAAGCAAGCTGATTTAGTGTGCTAGCTGTTTTAATGAACCTTTTCCAGTAAGCTTTTTACCTGTAAGCATTCACTAGGCATAATACTGAGCCTGTGCATTCCAAAGCTCGCTGTATAATCCACTTGTTTTCATCAGTTCTTCGTGGCTTCCCTGTTCAACAATCTGCCCCTCATCGAATACAAGAATCTTATCGCAGAAACGGCAGGAAGACATACGGTGACTGATGTAAATGGAAGTTTTGTCCTGAACCATTGAATCAAAATGCTGGTAGATTTCGTATTCGCTGATTGGGTCTAGAGCAGAGGTTGGCTCATCAAGAATTACAAGTGGAGCATCCTTGTAAAGGGCGCGGGCAATTGCAATTTTCTGAGCTTCACCGCCGGAGATTTCTACACCTTCATCATTCTGCTGATAAATGTTTGTATTGATTCCCTTTGGCATTTTAGCAAGACGTTCACCAAAGCCGGAACGTTCCAGACAATCCTTTACGCGAGCTTCTTCAAAATCTTTTCCGCCTGCAACATTTTCTGCAATGCTGAATGAGAACAGATTAAAGTCCTGGAAAACAACACTGAATAATTGTGCATAATCCTTGTAATCGTAATAACGGATATCAACACCGTTGAGCAGAATCTGACCTTCGGTTGGTTCATAAAGACGGCAGAGCAGTTTTATAAAGGTTGTTTTACCCGCACCATTTTTTCCGACCACGGCAGTTTTTGTACCAATCTTAATTTTCTGATTTAGATGACGGAGCACAAAATTATCTGTGTTCGGATATTTAAAAGACACATCCCGGAACTCAATTTCAAACTCGTTATCATCGCGCTTTTCGGTAGGAATAGTTCCTTCATACTGCTTGTTTTCAATCTCCATATAATCATAAAAGTAAGAAAGATATTCTGCCTTAATATTGATTTCGATGTACGAATAAAAAATACTGGAAACACCGTTTACAAGATTTGAATATGCAGAAATATATTTAAGTGCACTTCCCACAGTAATAAAGCCGAAGATTGCCTTAAGGCCAACAAAAAGATAGCTTATTATCTGCAAAAGACAGTTTACTAAAAATACCGGGAGCTGGCATTTATTGATTTGAACAAACATTTTCTGAAACTCACTTTCCAGAAAATTAACAATACTCCGGCATCTGTTTTCAATCAGCTTCTGGCTTTTATAAAGACGGATATACTTTGCATTTGAATAATCAAAAAGCAGATTATAAAGATAACCGTATTCCCGATTTATTCTTACATTCTTTACAAACATATCCTGCTGAATATCAGCTTCCTTCTTTTTTGTAAGGGCAGAAACCAAAACACTTAATGCCAGCATAATCACAAGAATTACAAAGCTGTACCACTTATTCAAAAAGGATGGTAAGAACCCGGCTACCGCTCCAGCCTTTGGAATAAAAAGCGGAACAAGAAGAACAATACTGTAAACAATGGAAATGATATTTTCTATAAAACCTGCAAAGGTAGAACAAAAGCCTGAAAAATCACCGCGAGACTGCATTCCTTCCTCGGCCTTTTTTATCATGTCCAGGGTTTCCTGTTTTTCCAGAATATCATAATCAAGATTAAAGGTTTTACCACAAAGCATCTGGTCAATTTTTTCTGCCAGTACAGAGTTGTTTACAGTAAGAATATGCTGCAATCCCCAGAAAACCATTCCCAAAAATCCGCTGGAAACAACCAGAATAATTCCTGTCTTAAATATAGTTTCAAATGGAGCGTGAGAAATAAGCTGGTCCAGAATTATGCTGCTCAGTACGATTGGTATAAAGGTACTTGTAACGTTAATTATTCGGGAAATGATGATGAGCGTAATATGTCCCGGCTGTAATCTGTGAGTTAGCTTTAATACCTTGTTTATAGTTGATGTTTTATTATTTTTCATATTTTATTCTCCAATTTCCTTAATTCTTCACTCGTAATTCTGAATTATGAATTATGCATTATGAATTAACATAATACTGACTTTGAATGTCAAACATTTCCTTATACTTTCCGCCTTTTTTCATAAGTTCTTCGTGGCTGCCAGATTCTGTAATTGTGCCGTTTTCAAGGAAGAAAATACGGTCGCAGAACTTTGTAGAAGCAAGCCTGTGCGAAATAAAAACTGCTGTCTTTCCTTCTGCAAGATTATTGTACTCTTCGTAGATTTTGCTTTCTGCAATCGGATCAAGGGCAGATGTCGGTTCGTCAAGAATCAAAAAGTTTCCGTTTTTATAAATTGCCTTGGCGAACAAAAGCTTTTGAGTCTCTCCACCAGAAAGCAGTATTCCTTCTGACGAAAAGTTCTGGGTGATGTAAGACATTTCTTTTTGTGCAAGCGACTCAATTTTTTCTTTTAGGCCTGCTGTTTCAAGACTGTCCCACATTTTCTGTTTATCAGTTTCTGCTTCTTCTGCACCGGACACATTTTCCATAACCGTAAAGGCCAGAGGATTTGTATCCTGGAAAAGAACGCTTATAGTATCCTGATACTTTTCAAGTCCAAGCTGGTCGATTGTTTTTCCGTTTATTAAAATATCGCCGGAAGTCTGGTGATAAAGTCCTGTAAGCAGTTTTACGATTGTTGTTTTACCGGCACCGTTGTTTCCAACCAGAGCAATTTTTTCGCCCGGCTTAATTGTAAAGTCAAGGTTATTAATAGTAGATTTTTCTACATCAGGGTAGGCAAAACTAACATTGTGGAAAACAATTTCCGGCGGCTGAGTGTTTAACCTGTATGAATCTTCTTTGCCAGCAACTTCATTTTCAGTTTTGTTTTCAGCTTCATTTTCAACTTCACAGGTTCTGTTTCTTTCTGGCAGATTCAAAAACTCATGCAAATCATTAAACTCGTGGCTTGACTTTCGCAAATCATTAAACCGCTGAGAAAGAGTATAAATCCAGTTTGTAAAGCCTTCCAGAAGTCCAAGGTAAAGGGTAAAGGTAGCAATATCCATTGAACCATCAAGAACCTTTTTAATCAAAATTGCATAGGCCAGAATATTGCGGACAAAGTTAAAAAACATTCCGGAAAGAGTAGGGTAAAACCACACAAGCTGCTGCTTTTTTTCAAACTTTGCACGAGCCTTTATAATTTCCACAAAAAGAGAATTAAACCATTTTCCCAGCTGATAGATTCTTATATCTTTTCCGGCACTTACATTAAAGCTCTTCTGCTTTATGTAATTTTTCTTACGCCAGATTTCAGAGCTTTCTTCGCGGTGCGCATCAGAATATTTAATTGCATAAGTACGCAGGGCAACATCTTCGATAAACATTGCAAAGGTAACTAAAAGGATTCGCCAGTCAAGCACAAAAACCGCAGTGCCATAGCTTATAATTCCAAACAAAATTACAGCCAGCTCTGTAGTTTCGGTCATAACCTTTTCTACACCAACAAAATTACTGCCAATAGAGTTTGCTGCTTTTCCAAGAAGCTTCTGCTTTTTCTGAGGTTCAACATTTTCATAATCTGTAGCAACAGCTTTGTGGGTAAAAAGTTCAGTGAAATGGCCGAGTCTGGTATATGTGCGCTGAACCTGAACAAAAGTTCCCAAAATATTAGAAGCCCCGCTCACAATCCAGAAAACGGTGACAGCAATGATTATCAGAATTATAAAATTGCGAACATCTCCCGCCGAAATTGACCTTATAGCCAGCGAAGGAATAAGGGTTGTAACAAAGGGCGTTGCAATCCTTAAAATAAGATAAACCGGAAGCAGCAGCCAGGCAGAAGGGTAACGCTTAAACCAGGCTTTTAGAGCAATCCCGATATTTTTGAGAGTTGAGTTTTTCTTTTCCATAAACACCTCGTGTTTTAAAGATGTTGTAAATATAATTCAATTGTAAGTAATTATTTGTAAAAGTGCACGAAATGCAATAATTAGTGCACGAGTTGTAAGAAAGATTTACGGAAGTTTTTCCAGTCCTATAATGGCAGCATAATTTCTGTTGCAAAAACACCTGGCTCATTTTTGCGGTTTAAGTAGCCGTCATATTGCGCAACAATTTTATCAATGCGCTTAAGACCAAAGCCGTGTTCGCCTTTTTTAGATGTAATCAGTTCTGTGAGCTTTTGCCGCTGGGTCTGGTTTGTGCTGTTTGTAATGCTGATGTAAAGCTGTTCTTTAAAAAGCCCTATGTAAATGCGTATAAACCTTTTGTCTGCTGCAACCTTCTGGCAAGATTCAATTGCATTATCCAGCAGGTTTCCAATTATTGTACACAAATGAACATCAGAAATCTTAAGCTTTGGTGGAACTGTTGCCTTGCAGTTTACGTTTATGTTATTTCTCTGGGCAATAGAAACCTTGCTGCTCAAAATTGCGTTTACGCTTGTGTTTCCGGTTCTGATTGCAATATCAATACTGTCCAAATCCTCTTCCAGGTGATCCAGATATGCCGACATTTCTTCTAGCTGGTTCATGGAAAGATAAGCCTTAAGTGTCTGCATATGATTATGGTAATCGTGCCGCCAGCCGCGCATTGTATTGTAAACGTTTTCAACTTCATCCCGCTGTTTTTTCAAAACAGAATCCTGAAACTCAAACACCCATTTTTCATCAATGCGCTTAGTAATTAAATGTGTGATGATTATGGCAGCAATCAGGAGCACCACAGAGATAACAATAAAAAGTATAAGATTCAGATTTCCGCTCATATTAACACTCATTAAGGCTGTCCCCTGTAATGCTTTATAAAGGCCTCATTCAGCTCCTGGTACTTTCCTCGGGCAATGGGAATAGTTTCGCCGTTGTCTAAAATACAGTCTGTGCGTGTAATGCGGGAGATATGTTCAAGATTTACCAGAAGTCCGCGGCGAAGACAGAAAAAGTCGTGGGCTTCAAAATCCGGCGAGATTGAACTGAAAGCAGCCTTCCATTCCTTTTCAAAAGACTGATTCTGGTTGCCGCCAATGTTTCTGCTGCTTCCGCAAAGATGAACATAATGTCCGCGTGCTTCTATATAAATAATCTTGTCATATTCAATCTTGGAAACATCAGCGCCAATCTGCAGCAGAAAAACATCCTTTTCCCGGTTTGAAAACTCAGAATGAACCAGCGACAGTGTTTTGAAAAAATCATCTTCCTTAAGCGGTTTTAAAAGATAACGAACTGCGCCAACTTCGTAGCCTTCAATTGCATAATCCTTTACGCCTGTAAGAAAAACAAGAGCTCCTTCAAATCCCCGCCGCCGCAAGGTTTTTGCAAGCTCCACGCCGTTCATTTTGCCCATCTGAATATCAAGAATAAGCAGGTCGTATTCAAGTTTGTCTTCAGATTCAAAGAGAAAGTTTTCCGCACTGGTGTAGGTGTCTGTGATTGCTGCAAGTCCCGATTTTTCCGCCCACTCATTTATGAGCTTTGTTTCAAAATCTCTGGAAACTTTTTCATCATCGCAGACCGCAATTCTAAAGCAATTCATTATTAATATTGTACTATATAATGTACTCGGAAATCAATTTTTCATTTTTAAGATTTTTTGATAATTTTTTATTATGATGTTATCTTTTTACTGTATAAGCAATATTTTTGATTGACGATTCTTTTTTCCTGCTTTATCATATTATTATTAACAATTTATACGTTAAAAATCGGAGTTAAAAATATTTATGGCGTATTCAAGTGTTGCAATTCTGGCACTGCTTGTACACTTAATCATCAACTATTATGTACTGAGACCGTACGATAAAACAAAATCTCCAGCCTCTTTTACAGCCTATCGTCATTTTCTCTTTGGTATTATGATTTTTTACCTTACAGATGCCTTATGGGGTGTTTTATACGAGGCAAAATGGTTTATTCCAATTTATTTAGATACCGTCATTTATTATCTTTCTATGGCCTTTTCGGTTTTCCTCTGGACAAAGTATGTTATTGAATATTTGAATGAAAAAAATATATTTATCAAGTTTATTTCCTGGGCAGGCTGGATTTATATTATATTCGATTGTGTATGTTTAATTATAAATCTCTTTACTCCTATTAAGTTCTACTTTGATGATGAAGGTATTTATCACGCCGGCATTACAAGGTATGTTTCATTGATTATTCAAATACTGATGTTCTTTATTACAGCCATTTATGTTTATACGGTTGCCGCAAAGCTAAAGGGAAAAGAACGTCATCATCACAGAACTGTAGGTGCCTTTGGAATAGCAATGACGATATTTGTAATAATTCAGATTCTTTATCCCCTGCTTCCTCTTTATTCAATTGGCTATCTTTTGGGAACCTGCCTTCTTCATACTTTTGTTCTGGTAGATGAAAAAGAGCAGCATCGTCATGAACTGGAAGAGCATATTTATCTTGAAAATATTCAAAAAATGCAGCTTGGTTCTGCAAGAAAACTGGCTTATACAGATGCACTTACAGGTGTAAAAAACAAGCTTGCTTATTCAGAAGCTGTTGTTGATATAGAAGACAGTCTTGCAAGCGGTAACATTTCTGATGTAGGAATTGTCGTGTTTGATTTAAACGGACTTAAAACAGTAAACGATACAAAAGGTCACGAAGCCGGCGACCGCTACATTCAGGATTCCTGCCATATTATCTGCGATACCTTTAAGCATAGTCCTGTGTACAGAATTGGCGGTGATGAGTTTGTTGCCATTCTGAGGGGCGAAGATTATGAAAACAGACATATCCTTATGGGAATCTTTAATCAGATAATAGAAAAAAATCTTAAGAACGGCGAAGTTGTTATTGCAAGTGGACTTGAAGAATATCATTTTGATGAAGATGACAGTTTAACAAAGGTATTTGAACGCGCAGATAAAAAAATGTATGAACGTAAACATCTTCTGAAGGAAATGAAGATTTAATATTTAATTTCTAACTTTAATTGTACAACTTTTGTGCTCTTATCCTTACGGATTCAGCCAGCCCCGTTCAATTGCAAGGTCGAGGTTCTGGTCTATCCATTTGTAGACTTCGGGCATGAAGTCTTTTATGATGGACATGCGTTTTTCGACGGCGGCGCGGTTGGTGTTGCCTTCTTTCCAGGTGTGGCCTTCGGTGAGTGTGTTGTGAAGGAATGGCTGGAGGCGGTCCATGCAGGCAGCATATTTTGAATCGGGGGTTTTCATTTCATCAAACTCTTCCCAAAGCAAACGGATTTCGGAGCCCTGTTCCGGTGGAAGATGAGAAAAAAGCTTATCGGCAGCGGCGGCTTCGCGTTCGGCTTTATCTTTATTGGCTGTTGTGTCGTAGGCAAAGGTATCGCCGGCGTAGATTTCTATAAGGTCGTGGACAATGCACATCTTTACGGCACGTTCAATATTTACGGGCTCAACGGTGTATTCCTTAAAAAGCAGAGTCATAACGGCAATGTGCCACGAATGTTCTGCATCATTTTCGCGCCTGGAACCGTCAATGAGCATGGTACGGCGGTAAACCGAAGTCATTTTATCAATTTCGGCAGTAAAACGGAGCTGCTGATCCAGCCGGATGTTTTTGCTTTCAATAAAATCTTGTATTCCCATAAATTACCCCCGCAAAAGCCTTGCTGATGAAATAGTATAATACAAACCAAAAAAACACAACTCAAATTGTTTTTATTGAGAATAATACACTAATTGTCATTCTCGTGCCTGACACGGAAATCTTATGTTGACATTTTTTGAATATTTGTCATAATGTTTTCTATGAAACCTTACGAACACAAAATCAATTATTACGAAACAGACAAAATGGGAATTACGCATCATTCAAACTATGTGCGCTTTATGGAAGAAGCCAGAGTTGATTTTCTGGACCAGATTGGCTGGAGCTTTGACAAGCTGGAAGAGCAGGGGATTGTTTCTCCAGTTCTTGCCATTGAATGCAATTACAAAAAATCTACAAAGTTTGCCGATATTGTAAAAATCGAAGTAAAGGTAGAAAAGCTTGCCGGTTTGAAAATGGTTATTTCCTATACTTTCCGTCATGGTGATGATGAAGTTTGCACGGCAACGAGTACTCATTGTTTTCTGGATTTGAACGGTAAACCAATCTTTATAGAAAAATCATATCCGGACTTTTTTGCTGCATTAAAGGCTACAATGTCAGAAGCATAAAAAAAAGCACTTCATCGTTTGATGAAGTGCTTGCCTCCTAATTTATGTAAAGTTTCAAAACAACCTTTCGGTTATCTTGCGTACTCAACAATTCTGGTTTCACGAATCATTGTAAGACGTATTCTTCCAGGATAGCGCAAATCTGTTTCAATCTGCTTAGCAATGCTTCTTGCCAGATCCTTAACGTCATTATCAGGAATCTTTTCGTTGTTTACAAGAACTCTAAGCTCACGTCCAGCCTGAATAGCGTATGCTTTTTCTACACCGTTAAAGCTTTCTGCAATTGCTTCAAGGTTTTCAAGACGTTTAACGTAATTGTCAATTGTTTCGCGTCTTGCACCAGGGCGTGCTGCCGAAATTGCATCTGCAATCTGAACAATAACAGCTTCAATACTTGTAGCTTCAATATCATTATGATGAGCACCGATTGCATTGATAACCTTTGCATCTTCACCCATCTTACGGGCCATTTCTGCACCAACTTCTGCGTGGTTCTGGTCACTGTCGCTTTCGGCACCCTTACCAATATCATGCAAAATTGCGGCACGTTTAGCCAATTCTCTGTCTGCACCAATTTCTGCTGCTAACATGCTTGCTGCCATAGCAACTTCCTTTGAGTGAGTAAGAACATTCTGGCCATAGCTGGTTCTGAAGTAAAGGCGTCCAAGAGCTCTGATTCCTTCGGTACTCATGTTGTGAATGCCCAAATCGAACAAAGCCTTTTCACCTTCTTCGTAAATCTTGTTCTGAACCTCGTGGGTAACCTTCTGAACAATCTCTTCAATTCTTGCCGGATGAATACGTCCGTCAGAAATAAGTCGTTCAAGCGATTCCTTTGCAATTTCCTTGCGAACCGGGTCAAAACATGAGATTACAACTGCTTCCGGTGTATCGTCAATGATGATATCAACACCTGTAAGAGTTTCCAAAGTTCTGATGTTTCGTCCTTCACGACCAATAATGCGGCCTTTCATTTCATCGCTAGGAAGGGAAACTGTAGTAACAGTAATGTCACTTGTTGTTTCCGGTGCGATTCTCTGAATTGTTGTAATGAGAATGTCTTTTGCTTTCTTTTCGGCTGTAAGCTGTGCTTCCTGTTCGATTTTGTTAATCAAACCCTGTGCATCATGGCGAGCTTCGTTTTCAAGATTTTTGATGATTAAATCTTTGGCTTCCTGTGCAGACAATCCGGAGATTCTTTCGAGCTCCTGTCTGTACAATTCTTCCTGTTTTGAAAGTGCTTCTTCTCTTTTTGCCATTGCAGTCTGCTTTTCAGCAAACTCTTTCTCATTTTTCTCATACTCTGCAGCACGCTGATCAAGCAATTCTTCTTTTTTGCTTATACGTGCTTCATAACGCTGTACTTCAGCGCGACGCTCTCGATTCTCCCGTTCCTGCTGATTTCTTTCCCGAATGAGCTCATCTTTTGCATTTAACAAAATTTCTTTTTTCTGTGCTTCAGCTTCACGTATTGCATCCTGTTTTACACGTTCTGCCTTCTGTTCTGAAGCAGATAATTGAAATCTGGCATACAGCCAGCGAATAATCCATCCAAGAACAATTCCAACAACAGGGAGAATTATAAACCAAACCCAAATTGGCATATAGTTCACTCCTATTTTAAAATAATTAGAATAGTTCACTAATAATTTTACCGCAAGAATAATGCGATGTCAAACTTATTATTGAATATTTATACAATTTTTTCGACTTTTTTATGGTATAATATGCATATGAATGTAGTAATAGTGACGCCACCTCTTGTACAGCTTAATTGTCCGTATCCTGCGGGCGGGTATTTGAAGGGATTTTTTAAAGAGTTTGTTCCGGGACTGAATGAAAAGGGGGGACAGACTTGCGTAAAATGGATGGACCTCAATATTGAGCTTTTTCATGCTGTTTTTTGTGCAGATGGATTGCGGCGGTTGTTTGAACTTACCGGAAAAAAGGTGCTCCAGCTGGTGGCAGAGGCGGAAAAACAGGGAGATGAGGGGACAGCCTTTAATTTGAGGCGGTATATCAGCTCTAAAGATTCCTGGTGCGATTGGATAGATTTTATAGTTGAGATTTTGTGCGATGGTTCAAAGGCTTTTAGCGGCAGAGAAAAGGCTCATCAGTTTTTATTTTCGCCCTTTGTGCCGCGTGGAAACCGTATGGACAGCTTTCTGGCAGGGCTTGGACGTGAGCCAACGGTTGATGATGTGCGTTTTTTGTGTTCCTATGCGCTTGCCGACCTTGCAGATTACATCACTTTTGCGTTTGATAAGGATTTTTCGCTGATTCGCTATGCCGAAGAGGTTACTGCAGTAGAAAAGCTTGATTTTCTGGAAGTTGAAAGGCATCTTGAGTCGCCGGTTTTAAAGTATTTTTATGAGCCGGTGCTGGAAAAGTGTTTTAATAAGGATGATGAGGAGCCTTTGAGTGGTAATTTAACTGAATCTTCTGCAGGAAAGAAGACTTTATTCTGCGTTTCCGTTCCATTTGCCGGTACTTTTGTTCCGGCGTTGTACACAGCCCGTTTTATTAAGAAAAAGTTTGGTCAGAATGCGATTGTAAGTCTTGGCGGCGGCTTTGTAAATACAGATTTACGTGATTTTTCCGACCCGCGCTTTACCGCTTATGCTGATATGCTCAGCTTTGACCGTGGTTATGGCAGTTATATCGGCTTATTTAAGATGATGGCAGCTGAATCGGGGTGGAAATCATTAAAGGATGTTGTGAAGAATTGTGACGGTTTGTACAAACTGAGGATTTTTGCTGATAATGGGGACAACCCTGCTTCAAAAGTCCTCTGGCACGATGAAGAGCTTGAAAAACAGGAAGACTTGATTACAGCCGAAGTTGTCCCCGATTATTCTGATATTGATTTTTCACGGTATCCACGTGTCTGCGATGAAAAAAATCCCATGCACAGGCTCTGGACAGACGGCACCTGGCTTAAAGCCTATCTTGCACACGGCTGTTACTGGCACAAATGTGCTTTTTGCGACACAAAGCTTGATTATGTTTGCGGTTACAAGCCTGTAAATGTGGAAAAGCTTTTTAATGGTCTGCTTTCAGCTGCCGGTCAGAAGGGTATTTACGGAATCCATTTTGTTGATGAAGCTCTTCCGGCTGCCTGTCTGAAAAAGTTTGCCCTGCTTAATGCGCAAAATGGTAAAAAGCTTTATTTTTGGGGAAATATCCGATTTGAAAAGGTTTTTACTAAGGATTTTGCGGCTTTTTTAAGCTACTGCGGCTTTGGGGCTGTTAGTGCTGGAATTGAAGTTGCAACGGGGACAGGCTTGGAAAACATAAAAAAGGGGACAGACCTGGATTCTATTGTTTCTGCTTGCGCTGCCTTTAAGGAAGCTGGTATTCTTGTTCATGCGTATATGATTTACGGCTTCTGGTATGATACAGCCCAGACGATTATTGATTCTATGGAAACGCTTCGTCAGTTTTTTGAAGCAGGACTTCTGGATTCGGCCTTCTGGCATAAGTTTTCGCTGACTAAAAATTCTGAGCTTTATGAAAAGCTTAAAGCCTCCTGGAAGGGTGGGGCAGAGTTTACAAAATATGGCCGCCCGCTGGAAACAGCCCTTGATTCCTGGATGCATGGCAAAAAGCTTGAACAGAAGGTGCAGAAGTGGTTTGATTTCCCGGTTCCGGCTCCAACTGTCAAAAAGGATTTTGTCGACAAAGCGATTGAACGCTACGAACAGGTGAGCAGTTCTAAAACAAAAGGTGAACCTTACTGGCTTGGAAGCACTCCAATCCTTGGGGACAACTCTGAACTTCACTGGTTTTATCTTCAGGAAGAATACAGTGTCCGAGCCAGAGATTTATTTGGCAGTAAAGATGATGATACTCCATCATCATTTATAGAACTTTTATGCGGTTTGCGCCCGGAATGCCCCGAAGAAGTCAGGCAAAAAAATATCCTGCAGATAACTAAATCCGCAGGATTACAAAAAGCATTGGAAAAGCTGCACAACAAAGGGCTGGTGTTTATCCCGTAACTTCCACTTTTTCTATATGAGCACCAAGCTTTTGCAGCTGGCCAACTAAATCTTCGTAGCCGCGCTCAATCTGGTAAACGTTGCTTATTCTGCTTTCGCCGTGGGCACACATTGCCGCAATCACCATAGCCATACCGGCGCGGATATCAGGCGAAACAAGATGGTCTCCGTGCAAGACACTCGGCCCACACACTACAGCCCGGTGAGGATCACACAAGGTAATCTTGGCACCCATACTAATCAATTTATCTACAAAGAACATTCGGCTTTCGAACATCTTTTCAAAAATCAAAACTGTACCGTCCACCTGAGTAGCAACAACTGTCATAATCGAAGTCAAATCAGCAGGGAAGCCAGGCCAAGGCATATCGTCAATCTTTGGAATTGCGTTGCCCAAATCATCATTAACCTTAAGTTCCTGAATGTTAGGAACAGTTAACTCATCGCCTTCAATGCGCCAGGTAATTCCAAGCTTTGCAAAGCTGTATTTAAGCGGGCGCATTTCTTCC
The DNA here is from genome assembly GCA_016290335.1 of Treponema sp. The sequence goes on from JAEETM010000045.1 coordinate 16,139, forward strand.
GGGCGAACACCTTTAATTGTAATGCGACCTTTTGTTGCAGCCGCCATACCTATATATGAACCAATTTCAATATAATCAGGTCCTATTGTAAACTCGCAGCCGTGGAGCTTCTTTACACCTTCAATCCGAAGGATATTGCTGCCAATTCCAGTGATTTTTGCGCCCATAAGGTTGAGCATTTTGCAGATATCCTGAACGTGTGGTTCGCTTGCACAGTTTTGAAGGATGGTTGTGCCCTCTGAAAGTGCTGCGGCCATAACTGCGTTTTCGGTGGCGGTTACCGAAGCTTCATCAAGGAAGATGTCGGCACCTACAAGCTTGGTTGCGGTGAAGTCAAAGCAGCCGTTTACATGAATGTTTACACCAAGGGCCTGGAGCGCGAGAAAATGAGTGTCTACACGGCGGCGACCGATTACATCTCCACCAGGCGGTGTCATTTTACACTTTCCTGTACGAGCCAAGAGTGGGCCTGCGAATACGATTGAGCCCCGGATTTTTTTATTCAGCTCCGACGGGAGTTCCGAGCTTTTTACTTCCTCGCACTGAATCTCCCAGCTGTTTTTATCAAGGCTTTTGACCTTTGCTCCAAGAGCCTTGAGAATCTCAATCATTACTTTTGTATCCTGGATTTCAGGAATGTTGTGGAGGATTACTGGTTCGCTTGTTAATAATGTAGCTGCCAGACATGGAAATGCCGCATTTTTGTTTCCGCTGGCTTTTACGGTACCCTGAATAGGATAGCCGCCTTCAATAAGGTATTCATGCATATTTGTGCCTTGAGATAATAGTTTATTACTGTTCAACCTTCGGTTCTATTCGATTTGAGACAGTAGATTAATGAGAACATCGGCAGCTTTTGACATTTGGTTTAGGGAAACCCATTCATTTCTTGAATGAATCTCGTGAGCACCTGTGAAAATGTTAGGAGTAGGGATTCCCATTTCTGTAAGCCGAGAGCCGTCCGTTCCACCGCGTATAGGTTTTCTGATGATTTGAACTCCAGCTGCATGGTAAGCTTTTTCCAATTGCTCTACAACCTGTGGATTCTGTTCCATTTTATCATGCATATTCAGATATTGCTGCTTAAAGCTTGCTTTTGCTTTTCCGCCAAAGCTGGCTTCTACACCGCGGACAAGCTTTTCTACAATCACTTTTTCTTCTTCAATTTCATCTGTTGTAAAGGCACGGAGCAATAAATCAACCTGCGCACTTTCAATTGTTCCGCTGATTCGCATTGGCGCAATAAAGCCTTCGTAGTTTGCTGTAGTTTCCGGGGCTCTGTGACGTGGCAGACCTGAAACAAAAGCCGATGCCATTACTGTTGCATTTACCATTCCGCCTTCCTTTGCATAACCGGTATGTGTTGCTTTTCCTGTAAAAGTGATTGAAGCACTCCAGGCATTAAAGCATTCTGTTTCCATTTCTCCAAGATTTCCGCCGTCCACTGTGTATGCCGCCTTTGACTTGATAAGCTTGAGTGGAACCTTATCCATACCATGCCCCGTTTCTTCATCCGGCGAAAACATAACTTCTACAGGCCTGTGCGTTATCTGTGGATTTTCTACCAGAAAGGCTACCGCACTCATAATTGCCGCAACTCCAGCCTTATCATCGCCGCCCAAAAGGGTAGTGCCGTCCGAAGTGATGATGATGTCATCTTCCCCAGATGTTTGTGTATGCTTAATCTGCGGTTTTACATCCTTTCCGCTCACTTCTTCAGTTGTATCCATGTGAGCCATCAGCAAAACAGACTCAGCCTTTGCCCCTTCATCATTTCCCGGCAAAAATCCGTACACATAACAGTCTTTAGTCACCTGAACATTCTGCAGGCCCAGCTCTTTCAGTTCACTTTCCAGTACCTTAGCCAGATCAAACTGCCTTTCGGTAGAAGGAAAAACACCTTTTTCGGCTAGTTCTTCATTGCTTTCTGTCCAGATTTTTACATAGCGCACAAAGCGGTCCATCAATTTATTTTTGTAATTTTCGTTATCGTAAATGTAATTCATGTTTACATTATTACATTTTTCAAACACTTATACAAATGGCTCCCGGAAATCATTTTTTAACATATATCTGAAAATGGCTCCCAGTCGAGTGACGTCTTTTTTTAATCACTTGTGTAAAAATGATTTCCATAGCCTTTTCTATAATTCAAGAATTTCAACTATATGGTCGATAAATAAGATATGGAAGAAAACCAAAATTTTGTAGAAAGACTAGAATCTTCAATATTAAAGAAAAAAGACTGGTTTGACTCATCTCAGCTGCCAGCTGCTATGGAGCAATACAGACTTATGCTTGTTTGTGTAAAAACAATCAACGAAAATCTTGTAAAGCGCTCAATAGTCACTCCAGACCCATACAAATGGGATAAACGTATTTCTGAAGTTGTAGTTCCTCCGGCAGATCCTTTTACCGAGCAGGATTTTGGACAAGTCCTTGGAGAGAGACTTTCAACTTACGAAACAATGCTTGATTTTGTATGTAATTACTATCGTTTTACTGTAGAAACTTTACCAGTTCAAAAGGTTAAGCTCCTTGTTGATTTGAATAAGTGTTTTCAGTGGGATAATCTTACAACTGCAAATGGAAATCCTAATACTCAGGGATTGGCAACAGCAATTCAGAGAGTAAAAACAAACGCTCCAAACATGACGCTCAGTATGATAAATGACAGCGTAGATAAGTGTCAGAAAGCGTATGGATTTATTACAAAAACTCTTTCGGAGCTTGCCGGTTTCCAGCGTGAATACTATAAATATTCAATCCGTAAGGAAGTAATGGGCAACCCTGAGTATGATAAGGGTAAAGCTACCTCAGCAGAAAGCGAAGTTGCCGAAATTAAACGTGCTTTTGGTAAGGTGATGGGCAAAAAGCCTTTCTATGCTGATCTTGTTGGCGAAATTGCCGAAGAAGATTTATCAGAAGACAGGGAAAGAATGCAGGAAATGATTCTTGCAAAGCTTGGAATCAAACAGACAGAAGTAAAGCAGAAGCCTAGAGGTCCAAGCTCGAAGGAAATCCTTATGGGTTCTGTTCAGGCTCTTGGCGGAATTGCACCTGTTCTTTCTCAGTTGTACATAAAGCTTGCAGAAAACTTTGACCTTCTTTTCTATGTTAAAAAGACCTTCTTTAGAAAAATAATGCAGGCTCTTAGAAAAGCAATGAACCTTGCAGATAAAGAACGCACCTGTACAATTCCGGTTGTAGACCAGAAAACAGGCGCCAAAACTACTCAAAAAATCAAAGTAAACGAAATGCTTGCCGATCTGGACAGCAAAAAACGAATCTATTCGGGTATTGCTGCAAAGGGAATTGAGTACGCAAAAATAGAAGGTGCATCTGAAACTGCAATCCTTACTTTTGTAAACAAGCAGATTTCCGAAAATCAGGCATTATTTACTACACTGAATGCCCTTGATGATTATTTTAAGGCAAATGTAGAAGTCCTGCTGCGCCCTAAGGTTAAGGGAATGAAAATTGATTTGTCATCTTACAGAAATGCAATAATCAATGTAAATAAGAAAAGGGGAGAATACGTATCTCTCAAGGAAGAAGTGAGCCAGATGCGTAAGCTTGGAATAACTAATGGAAAAATATAGAAGATTTTTAATATTATTTCTCATTCTCTTTTGTGTAAAAGGCTTCTGTCAGAATAACGGGGAGCCTTTAGAGCTTGAAGAGGATATTACTGCCGAAGAAAACAACAGCCAGATAGACAAGGCCCTGCAGAAAAACTTTGTGATAATGGAATCAGTACGTCCGCACGAGCTTAATCCCCAGGTAACAAGCTATGCTTCAGATTCCCAGCTGCTTTCTGGCTTGTACGAAGGCCTTTTTTCTTATAATCCAAAATCTCTCGAACCTGAATACGCAATTGCATCAGACTATAAAATCTCACGTGATAAAAAACGCTGGACCTTTACAATCCGCCAGAATGCAAGATACAGCAATGGAGAAAAAATCACTGCAGAAAATGTACGCGATTCCTGGCTCCAGCTTTTAGCTACACCCGAAGCTCCTTATGCTTCTCTTCTTGATGTTATTTTAAATGCAGATGAGTACCGCCACGGTGAATGTAATATGGAAGATGTTGGAATCTATGCGCTTTCTGATTATGTTCTGACTGTTCATCTTGTAAAGCCTGCAAATTATCTTCCAAGAGTTTTGTGTCATACTGCGTTTTCCGTAATTCATAGAAATCCTACAGTTTACAGCGGTGCATTCTATCTTTACGACAGGGATGATAAATCATATATATTGAAAAAAAATCCTTATTACTGGGATTTTGCAAACACTCAATTAGAGCAGATTACTTATATTCAGAATGATGATGAAGAGGAAGCCGCTTTTTGCTTTAACACCGGTCTTGCCGACTGGGTAACCTCAAGTATCAATTCCGAAAAAGTTATAGATAAAAAAGCACTAAACCTTAGTGCCGAGTTTGCCACAAGCTTTTTGTTTTTTAAACACTCAAGCCGCCGCCCGTCTTATGCCGCCGAAGGTTATTCAAGCGTTTGGGACTTTGTAGAGTTCAGGAATGCACTTTTTGAAGCAATTCCATGGGATGATCTGCGTGCGAACACTTATGTTCCTGCAAAAACCCTTGTTTATCCACTTGGCGGTTACCCAACCGTAGAAGGCTATTCCTACACAGATTCTGCAGAAGCGTATGTTTTGATGAAGCAGGCAAGGGAACAGTATGGTGTTGCCGCAGATAAGGTTATTCCGCTTGTTCTTGATATTTCCGAAAACAGCTTCCCTGACGAAAAGCTTGAAGCATTTAAAAAAGCACTTGAACCGCTTGGCGTAGAGCTGCAGGTGCGCACCTATCCTTCGCAGTATTACCTTAATGTTGTAAAACAGTCAGATGCAGATTTGTTCTGTTATGTGTGGATTGGCGACTTTGCAGATCCTCTTGCATTCCTTGAGCTTTTCAGAAGTGAATCTTCATTAAATGATTCGGGCTGGACTAATCTTGAGTTTGACAGTCTTCTGGAAAAGGCCGCAATCGGTTCAGAAGAAGACCGCATAAAACTGCTGTCACAGGCAGAAACACTGCTTTTAGATAATTACGTTGTAATCCCAATTCAGCACCCTGTTTCTTTCAATGTAATTGATTTAAGTGAAGTTGGCGGCTGGTACACCAATGCCTTTGACATTCATCCTATGAAATATTTATACAAGAGGAGTGTAAGCAGCAAACTGCCGAACATAGTTCTGCGGGAACGTTGATTGTGACCTTAATTGAAATGAGGCCAATAAATCATTATAATTTACGGATAATTTTTTACAATATTATATAGAGGAAATTGATATGGTAATTCTAACATTGAACTGCGGTTCATCATCAGCAAAGTATCAGGTATACGACTGGGATAACAAAGAAGTTATGGCTAACGGTGTAGTAGAGAGAATCGGAATTGACGGTTCCTGCATTACACACAAGGCAAAAGGCAAGAAGACAGAAATTGAAAGTCCTTGTCCTACACACAAAGAAGCAATTGAACTTATTATGAAAGAAATCACCGACCCTGAAGTTGGCGTTATTTCTGATATGAGCATTATTGGTGCAGTTGGCCACCGCGTTCTCCATGGCGGCGACAAGTTCACAAAGTCAGTAATCATCACACCGGAAGTTCTCGAAACTTTCCGCTCAGTACAGGATTTGGGACCTTTGCACAACCCTGCAAACATTATGGGTATTGAAGCTGCTCAGAAGGTTCTTCCAAACGTACCTCACTGCGCAATTATGGATACAGCCTGGCACCAGACTATGCCAGATTACGCATTTATGTATGCAATTCCACGCGAATGGTACACAAAATATGCTGCAAGAAAATACGGCTTCCATGGAACATCTTTCCTTTATACTTCAAAACGTGCTGCTGTTCTTCTTGGAAAAGAGCCAAAAGATACAAATGTAATTATCTGCCACATTGGAAACGGTGCTTCTGTTTGTGCGGTTAAGAATGGCCAGTGCTACGACACTTCAATGGGACTTACTCCACTTGATGGTCTTGTAATGGGTACACGTTCAGGTGAAGTTGATCCTGCTCTTCCTTTCTACATCATGCGCAAAACTGGAATGACTGCTGACGAAATGGACAAGGCATTGAACAAAAAGTCCGGCTTGCTCGGTATTACAGAAAAATATGCAGACCGCCGCGACATTGAAGTTGCAACTGCAAACGGCGACAAGCTTTCTGAGCTTTCTATTGATATGGAAGCTTACAGACTTAAAAAATATGTTGGTTCATATATGGCTGCTCTTGGTCACGTAGATGCAATTGTATTTACAGCTGGAGTAGGCGAGCGTTCTCCAATCATCCGAAAGCGCTCACTGGAAGGTTTGGAAGAGTTTGGAATTAAGATTGACTTGCAGAAAAACGAATGGTCATTCACAGGAAATGCAGAAACCTGCATCTCTGCTGACGATTCAAAGGTTAAGATTTTCGTAATCCCTACAGATGAAGAGCTTGTAATGACAGAAGATGCTTATGCTCTTATGAAAGGCACTTATGATGTTCATACAAACTTTACTTACAGCTTCCAGTCTCCGGATTATGTAAACAAGGCACGTGCTGAAGGTTTGAAGGGTGATTTAGTAAAACGTCCTCATATTGCAGATATTCAGGCTTTCCCGCCGAAAAAATAATTTTGCGGGGCATCAATTGTTTGACTGCCCCAAAACGAGATAGTTTATGAAAAAGCTGGCGACTGTATTTTTACTACTTTTTTCTCTGGGATTCTTCCTTACTGCGCAAGCCTCAGGAGTTAAGAAAACATCTTCTGAAGCCGGCTCAGCAGGACAGGTAGAAACTTTTTCCTGGGAAGAAGTGCCAAAGGCAAAGAAATACGGTGTTACTATTGAAGTCCTGAACGAAAAGGGAAGATGGGTTAAGTTTTATAATAAAGATACCCGTAAAACCTCGGTAGAAGTTGAGCTTCCTCCAGGAAGCTACAGGATTTCAATCTCCACCTATAATGTTCTTGGTAAAAAAACAGCCTCCGACTGGACTAATTTTTACATACTTGATGAGAGCACTCCTTATTTATTCGACAATTATTATTATAAATCACTTGAATGGAAGGTTCCTGTCCTGTATGTAAACTTTAAAGACAAAGACCTTAAAGATATTTCCGGTTCCAGAAACTTTATTACAGCAGAAAAAGGCTTTGACGATAATACCTTCTTTATTAAAGGTAAAAATATTTTTTCTCCAAATGTAAACTTTTACCTTGTTCCATCTGACAGAGCCCTTGATGGCGGTAAAGAATATACTCCATTTTATACAGCAAGAAAAGAAGTAAAGCTTGAAGTTGTAAAAAGTGATCCTGCAAAAAATGGTGTATATGTTTCTTACAATAAAAATGCTCTCTATTCAGGCTATTATTCTCTGGAAGTAAGAAACAACATGACTAAGGATTCCATTGGTATTCTTGTACTTGCAGACCGACCAATGAGCATTTCTCCTTTTGAGTTTGAGCAGGATTTGCGCTATAAGGTAAATGCAATTAATGTTGAAAATAAAAAAGAACTCCTCTTTTCTATAAAAGGGAAGGGCTTTGATTCAAATACTAAGTTTTCTTTAATTCCTACAGATGTAGGTATAGATTATCCTTATGCTGTAAATCAAAACAGAAACAGAGTTCCGGTTAATCTGAAGGAAAAAAGTAATCTTGATGATGAGGGCACTGTAAAAATTGATTTAACCTGTAATGCCCGGGATATAAAAACAGGTTATTACTATATTCAGGCAGAAAATGCAGACAAAGAAATTGCTCAGTCTGTAATTCTTGTAAAGTTTCCTCTGCAGAAGGAATCCGATATAGTAATCAGTAAAATAAGTACAAAGTTTAATAAACGAACAAAGAAGCTTGATTTTACAGTAAAAGGGGACAACCTTAGTAAAGCTTCTGCTATTACTCTTGTTTCTGAGTATTCAAAAGAATCTGGTGGAAATGTAAAAATCCCGCTTAAACTGTCTAAATCTGCATTACAGGGAGCTAAGTTTGTTACTTCTCTTGATCCGGCTTCATTCATCTTTGGTGATTATATAATGCTTATTGAAACTGCCGATGGTATTTCAAGAGAATATTTTACTATTGATAAGCACTTTAAGACCAGACAAATCTCTATGAATGATGCTAAGGCAGAAAAGACCTTCTTAAGACCAGAAGAAGGTTCTTCTGAAGATATAAACTTTGATAGTACAATAGTTGAAAAGGTTACTATTAAGGAAGATCAGGTAACTGTTACATCTAAGCGGCCATATCTGTTCCCATTCATAAGGATTTCCGGGGCTACTACAAGCGAAATGCTCAGCGATGGTGGAGCAAATATTGATTTTAGATTTGAAAATGATATCTTTAATAACGGCTGGTTCTCTTTTGGACCTGGCGTAAAATATAATCGTGATGCATACGTTGAATCTATTTCTGAACTATCCGGCAATCAGGTAATTATAACGGAATATGCTAAGCAGGAGCTTGGTGCAGAGTTTCATTCTAAAATTATGATACCTAATACATATTTCTCTCCATATATTGGTGGTGGAATAGGTTATAATTTAATCAATCCTGAAACAGATACAGACTTTACAAATCTTTTTCCTAAAATTAAGGAAATAGGTTTCTACAATTCAAGTGATTTGTATGCATTAACTTATTTTGGAATAACATTAACCCAGGTTCTGGACTTCAGGTATAATTTTGAGTTCCATAATCTTTTTAAAGATTCGGATCTTAAGTACACAAGAAGTACAATTGCTTTTGGTATAAAAATGCCGGTAAGAAGCTCAGTATATACAAGAAATGTTGTTTCACAGGGAGCTGTTATCACAAAAGGTGGCAAAGTTAATGCGGCAGATTATGATAATCTTTCAAGACTTACATTCCTTGAGTTTGATGAAGGTGTAACTGAAGTAAATGGCTTTATGAATTACAATGTAGTTCAAAAAATTTCTCTGCCTGCTTCAATTGAAACAATTGGCGACCAGGCATTCAAGAATTGTACAAACCTTGAATCAGTAAAAATATTGGGTTCTCGTTTAACAACTATAGGTGATGAAGCTTTTGCCGGTGATGTATTTGTTGTAGGAATTACAATTCCTGCTTCCGTAACTTATATTGGAAAAGATGCTTTTGCCGGCTGGACTAGTGGTCAGACAATTAACCTTATGTGGGATGCAGATGATAAGGTCAGCAGAAATCTTGAAGGCTTGAATAATACAGGTGCTATGATTCTTTATAGAAATGGAACTCTGGCAGCAGGCACCGAATATAAGAATGCCTTTGAAAATAATAATAACTGGGAAAACTATGGTGGCATTACATATACAAAAACTTCTATGAGTTATAAGAATTCATTATATCCTGCCATTCATATTAAAGGTTTTACAGCTCATACAGATGAAAATGAGATTTCTAAGTTAAGAAACAGGAATCTTGCAGATGCCTTGAATGACAGTTCAAAACTTAAGTTCAAGGTATTTGGAGATGGAAATAAATATATGCTTTATATTTGCACGTCCGGTAATGGTTATTTTGCAAAAGAGTTTAATACTAAAAACGGCGGTACAACTGATGTTTCAATATCATTAAAGTCCTTAGAGCGACGCCCACATTCAAAACAGAACAAAATTGATGGAAACGAAATTGTATTTGCCCAGATTGTTCCGGTAGTACCTTCTAATAAAGTACCTGCCTGCAATGCATTCTTCTTTGATTTCGAGGTGGAAAAATGAAACAGACAAAACAGAATAAAGTAAAAGTACCTATAAGCCTTAAGCTTGTCTCTATTTTTTCGATTCTTGTAATTGTTATTCTTGTGTCTATAACGTTAATGGTTTCTACTCTTGTACGTGATGATGAACAGAAAAAGGCAGAGGAAAACAACCTTACAATTAATACACGTTCTGCCCAGACAATAGAAAACTCAATCTTAAATGCACAGGCAAATGCAAACGGATTTTTCAATACACTCCTTCTGCTGGAAAGCGAAGAAGATTATAAAAAAAAAGCAGAGCTGTTGTTTGAAGATTATTGTGTAAGAAACCCTGATACAGTTTTTCTGTATTCTTCAGATATTGGTATGAAAGCTAATGAGTCCTTCCTTAAAGCTCATTCAGATTTAGCTTATACCTTCAAAAACTGGCTTGATAAAAATCCTGAAATAAAAAAATCTGTTGATAAGGGTGAGTTTGTAATTAAGAACATTTCGCCATTATTTAACAAAGCAATTATCTGTATTCTTTTCCCGCACGAAAATCCAATTACACAAAAATCAGATTTTGTTGCAGTTGCATTTTATGTAGATAATCTTGCAGAAATCTTGAGTACCGGTTCGTATAATACATCTTTCCTTATCAATAAAGATGGGGACATTCTTATTCATGCTGTAGAAGAAAAAATGCTTAAGGGAATGAATATTTCGTACCTTGAAGCAGTTAAGAAAAACAAGGAATCAAAATCAGATAAGAGCCAGTATCTTCTCCCGGATGAAAACGGAGAAAAATGGTTCTATGCGTTTAATAAAATTGTAGGCGACATGACTGTTGTTACCTGTGTTTCCGAAGCCGATGTATTTGAAGC
>JAEETM010000142.1 GCA_016290335.1 Treponema sp.
GATTGCACCAGCAACCTACAAAGCGAAAATCGTAAACGGTTCAGAAGTTAAGTTTAAGTTTTTAAGGATGATTGCAAACTGGAGTGTTCAGAACATTAAGTTTGAATATGCAGCCGTTCAATCTCAGCAGACACCTGTAATTGTCCGCGACCTTATTGGTCTTACAAGAGCTATCTACACTCCCCTCATCACCCTTTACTATTATGGAAACAACAAGATTCCAAAGCTCATAAAAGAAATCTATGCAGACGAAGCAGCCTACCCTGATTCACCACAGGACAAGCTTTCTTCTATGGCAAAACAGGCAATTACAGAATGGCTTTATATTGATACAGAAATTATCAAAAAGCTTTATCCTCTTTTAATGAGAATGTGTTCTGATACCTTTGAAACTTATCCTAATTTCTTCTCTGTAAAAGTTGCAGATATTCTTAAGTTTACAAATCTTCATAAGTTTGACCTGCTGCTTCCAGATAAAGATTCTGCAGAACAGAAACCGGCTGAAAAACCAAAGGCTGCGCCTGTACAAAAAGGCGTTAAGGATGCAACTGTAGTTACAGGTCTTAAGCTTCTTGCACAGCTTTTCCCTAAGGCTGGTTTTGAAAATATTGATGAGCATCCGGATCTGTATCCTTACTTCCAGCCGCTTTACAAGTTCAGTGATGGATTTAATGTTGTATCCCCTGATAATCCACTTCAAGTTATTGTTGTTTTGCAGCGAATTATTGAAGACTGTTTCCAGGGCTGCCGTAAAATCAAATACAACATCCCTGAAAATGGAAAGCCGGGAGATGATACCTTCCTTAAAGTTATTGATGACTGGATTGGCTACCGTGAAGAAACTATTGAACGCCTGTATTTTGAAAAACTCCGCGACCTTGCAAATAATGTTTATTCACAGCCAGATTATCCAAAATCACGAATGGGTAAAAAGGAAATCACATTCCTTTTGTGGCAGACAACCTTCCACTTTATGCCTAGCTTTAAGTTTGATCAGCTTGTTCTTGAACGCCCAACCGATGACAGCAAATACAAACCCTTGTTCCACCGCACCGATTTTGCCCGCAAATATCTTACTCAGATTATCAGCGAGTGTGATGCTCAGGCTGCAGCACGTGGCACAGTTCCATCAATTGCAAATCCTTGGGACCACTACGAGTTTGAGATTCAGAATGAGGTTTCAAAACGACTTGATGTTTTGTTAGGTGCACAGAACAAAGGTGCCAACACAAATGCAACAAATGCAAATCTGTTGAAATATACACTCTGCTTTATGGCTGTTCTTGACTGGTGGATTAACAATCCGGGAAGTCCTGCTTACGCTACAGATCCAATGTCCATCTACAGGATTTCTTCTACCGATGGCAAACCAGAGTTTTCTGTACGAACCCGCTCCGACCAGAATGCATTGTTTGTTCAGGCTGTAAAGGAAAGTTATCAGAAGAAGGTACAATAGCGCCCCTCGCCAACTTATTGCTATTTATTCATTTATTTCAGGGGCACTTGCAATTTTGCAAAGCAAAACTGCGGAACACTTGTGCGGACAAGACCTTCTTAATATATATGATTTCTTCGGATGAAGCTGTAAAAGGTGGCTGTGCTAACATGCAGTTTTTCGCAGATATCTACAATTCTGTAACCATTCTTAAGCATATAGATTATCTCCTCTTCCCTACCTGTCAGCTTGTAAGTTGTATTTAATTTTCCTTTTGGTCTTCCAAGCTTTACACCTTCCTTCTTTTTTCTCTGCAACGCTTCACTTGTTCTTTGTGATAATAAGCTTCTTTCAATCTCCGCCGAAATACTAAAAGCAAATGCAAGCACCTTACTTTGCAAATCCTGACCAAGCCTGTAATTTTCTTTCACCGTAATAATCTTAACACCATTCGCAATCAGATAATTCAAAATCGACATAATCATAAACATATTTCTTCCAAGACGTGAAAGCTCCGAGCAGATGATGATGTCATCAGTCTTTACTTTGCATAATAATTTTCCAAGATTCCGTTTACTTGGATTAATTGTTCCACTCACAGTTTCTTCAATCCACTTATCAATGTGGATACCCTCTTTTACAACAAACTTTTCAATTTCAAACCGCTGATTTTCAACAGTCTGTTTGTCTGTACTAACTCTGATGTATCCGTAAACCATAATTTACCTCGCTATAGTTTTTTATTGAAATCATTAATGATTTGTTATTTTAGATAATCCGCAAGTTTTAAATTAAATGGAGGATTTTTTTAAAATGAAAAAAATCGTAGGAATTATTGGAGCAGCTTTGCTTGCTTCTAGCATTTTCGCAGTTGACTTCTCAGCTGGTGTAAGACTTCAGGGAAGCCTTTTCAAGTATGATGCAGATGGTGTGGATGATGGTGATTCATCAAAAACAGTACCACAAATAGTTGTTCTTGAGGAACACCATGAAAATCAGTTCTATCAGAAGCCAATTTCTTTCGCTGTATCTAGTGACCAGGCTGGTGGAGCTCTTAAGATTAGTAATGTTACAGGAGATGCTGTAACAGCTGATGCATGGTCAATTTGGTTCAAACCAATTGATGCTCTCAAGATTACTGTAGGACGCTGGTCTACAAACCTCAATCAGGAACATATTGGTTGGTGTAACACAGATTCTGGTGTTGATACAGACGGTTATGCATTATCTCTTGGTTTGGACTCATTCTCTTGGGATTTGTTCTTTGAATCAAAGAATGGTATGTGGGTTAGCCAGAACAAAGATGCAGACGCGGCAATTGGTGAAATCTATACAAAATTGCAGTTTGGTGCAGACTTTGGTACAGTTAATGCTATGTTCAATGCTTTGAATAACTTCAAAGATTTCCGCTTTGGTGCTGGTTTGAATCTGGCTGGTCTTCCAGTAGGACTTTGGTTAAATGTAATTGGTACATATGCTGCTAAAGACTTCCAGAGAATTCGTGTTGAAGCTGACGTATCTGGCAATGTTGACAGCCTCGGATATGAATTGTTCCTCGCTGGTGGATATAATATGAAAACTAATACAGGTGCTATGAATGCTTTCACTGGTGTTGAAGGCTGGCATGTTGGTGGATCATACTATCTTCCTGAAGCCGCTGCATTCGTTGGTTTCTATGCTAAACTTTCATTCCCAATTGGAAATCTTGGTGGATTTGTTGAACTCAAAGACAGCAACGTGCTTGCTAAAGACTTCAACATGACAATCAACCCTGGCTTCACAGCTAATGTTGGCGGATGTGAAATTAAAGCAGGTATAAATGTAACTGCTAAGAAAGACATCACTATCGATGTTCCAGTTGAGTTCGCTATCAACTTCTAATTTTAGTTAAATTAGAATAAACAAAAAAAAGCTGTTTGGTTTGCACCAAACAGCTTTTTTTTATATCTAACAGAGCTTAGAAATTGATTGACAATTCAAATGGTACGCTGAAAGCAGCCTTGTAATCAGCTTTTTTCTCTTCTGCATTCAAAACTTTGTTACCTGTATCAATCTGGAACCAAGTATTCCAACTCATAGAACCACAGCTACCCTGAGCACCAACTTTGATTGTTGATGCAAAGTTCTTAGCAAGGATGTTCTTGTCGTTGAAGTATACATAAGATGTTACACCATCAAATGCATAAGAAACTTTCAAAGATATTTCACATTCTGTTTCAGCAGCTAAATCTTTCTTTACCCACTTACCATCAGCACCTACTTCATCTGTTTCTTTATCTTTGAATACAAGATTGCTGTTTGTATAAATAAGAGGAGCAGCAAAGAACTGATATCCGAATGCATCAACACTTCCAGATACAAATACTTCTGGACGAATCCATTCAAATGAATCAGCCATATTTCCGACAAAGTTTGCAAATACATTTACACCATTGAAGTTGTTCTGGTAACCAATACCAAAGTCCATACTTTCAATAGCTGCTTTCTTGTATTTTGTAGTTCCATCAGGATTTTTTCCATCTTCACGTGTTTTTGACTTCATAGAATCGATGTTGTAGCACTTGCCAACAAAGTGCTGCCATCCATCTACTGTCTGGTTAAGACACAAATAAGCACCAATAGTTCCAAAATCAGCACCGTAGCTGGCTTTAGCAAATGCACGCTGAATGTTAAGAGCACCTTTTACAGTGTTTCCTGCTGCATCTTCTGTATCCTTTGCTTTTTCTAACCAGAATTTACCTTCATTGTTTCCGTGTAAACCAAGGTCAAGCCCAAAACCGTTTGAATTGAAAGAAACAAGATATCCATTTCCACCAAGAGCGGTTACAGATTCTGTCCAGTCAATCTGTTCTTTGTTTAAAGCAACATCAAAGTTACCTGCAGTTATCTTCAGAGCATCAATAGGCTTGAACCAGATTGTCTGAGTTGTCTGTTTTGGATTCAGAGTACCACCATCAGTAGTAATCTTCAAAGAAGCACCGGCTTTGTCTCCAGAAATTCCGAATACAAAGTTAGGGTTTGCATAGTCATGGCTATCATTGCCCTGTGAGAACAACTGCAATTTTTCATCTGTACCATAATTAAACAATTTACCATTAATTTTTGTTCCAGAAGAAACATCTGCAGCAAATAAGCTGGTAGCAATAGCTACAGCTCCAATAATTCCTACGATTTTTTTCATTTTAAAAAAATCCTCCGATTAATTTGATTTAATAAAATGCGATTTAACCGGATTTTTAGGATGACTTAAAATGTACTTTCGGAATAAAAACTCATTTTTTTGCCAGTACTTGGATGAACAAAAGTTAATTCGCAGGCGTGGAGCATAAGGCGTTCACCGGGCTCGCAGGTACCGTAAAGGGTGTCGCCGACAATTGGAAGATTAAAGCCATGAGGGTTACTGCTTGCCAAGCGGAGCTGATGAGTTCTGCCGGTGTGAGGTATAAAGCTGATTCTTGTAACGGGCTTGATTTTACCAGTTACAGGATTTTTGTAATTTTCGATATTTTCTAAAGACCATTCTGTTATACCAAGCTTGCCGTACACTTCATCATAAATCTGATGAGGACGATTATCTACATCTAGACGGCACTTTATGGCAACCGTGCCACTTTTTTCTCCATTCTTTGGAGCAGCATCTCCTGTAGCCTTGTACAAAACACCATCCAAAAGTGCAACATATTTTTTTTGTATTGTCCGAGCTTCGAACTGTGCATTCAAATGTTTATGCGCTTCTTTAGTGAGACCTAACACCATAAGCCCTGAAGTTTCCATATCAAGCCGGTGTACAGCAGGTTGTTCTATACAATTTGGGTAAAGCTGCCGAACTCTTGTTGCAACGCTATCTTTTTTATCTTCGCCACGTCCTGGAACAGAAAGCAAGTCAGACGGTTTGTTAACCACAACTAACTGTTCATCCTGGTATAAAATCTCAAGTCCTAAAATTGATGGCAGAATGTATCCGCAGCGTTCATCGCAAGGAGGATAAGCTATACCGTTAATTTTATTAAGAGTATTTCTGCCGTAATAAACCTCATCCATACTCAAAACTTTAATACCCTGTTCAAAGGCATAGGACAAAAGCTTTGGAGCACAACAATCTCCTGTTCCTGTTGGAGGAAGCTTATTATTATGTTCGCTGATAATACTGTTCAGGCTGATTTGTTTTCCGTCAAATCGAGTGAAATTATATAGAGAAAAAACATTGAGAAGTGATTCTGTTGTTAAAGTCTCTCGTGCATTGCAAAGTTCTTCCCGCTGACTTAAAAGAAGCCCTTGCTGCAAGAATTGTTGCGATGAGGCAGTTTTTTCAGCTTCGGTTTTTGAAGTTTTTGTATCCTCACTTTTCAGAGCTTTTTCAATACACTTAATTTTTTCTGTGAGCTCATGAATCTCTTTATCATTTTTTTTCAGCGCAAGATTTATTTTTTCGTTGCTTATAATTGGCGGAACTATAATAATTTCAGAATTATGATTATCAGCAGACTGAGGATGAAATAGTTGTTTGTCATAGATAACATTTCTTAAAATGTTATCTGACACAATTCTCAGTTGTCTGCTGATTCCACTTACCGCCAGCAGCACCACTGTCCCACCGCCACTTCCGTCAACTCTCTGCCCCACAAGACATCCCACCATCAAGCCCTGTCCTTCCCGCTCTTCACTAACAGCGGTTAATTGTTCAAGAACCAGCTGCCCCTTTTCAAGAGCATCTATGGCAGCCATGCAGTAGAGATTTGCAATTTTTT
>JAEETM010000046.1 GCA_016290335.1 Treponema sp.
AAGATTACGCTTGAAGTAAAATTAAAAATGCAATCTATAGCAATTACACAAAGGCAATCGCTTGAAGCTGCTTAGTTACATATCATTATATTAGGATTGGAATTTACACCGAAATTTGGACTTGACCAAAAAGATAAAGGTTTGCACTGGAAATAATGGGATTAAAAAAGAGGACTACGGATTAAATGTTGTGAACTGGGCATTTTATCCGTAGTTGAATGAAAAGGACAAGGTTTTGCTATGGAAATAATGGGATTAAAAACGAGTACTACGGATTAATTGTAGTGAACTGAGTATTTTATCCGTAGAAAAGGTAAAAAGGATAAAGATTTGCTCTGTAAATAATAGAATTATAAACTAAGATTACGGATTTATTGCTATGATACAGCCATTTTATCCGTAATACAGAAAAAATGACAAAGTCTTACGCTGCAAATAATGAAAAAATCTGAATTGCACACCATACTTTTTCGCTTTTTGTATAATAGTTGTAGTAAGATAATAAATTCATTAAAATAACCCTTATGAGTGAAAATAAAGATTTATGTCCTTGTGGTTCAGGAAAAGCTTACGGCGAATGTTGCGAACCAATTATTAAAGGTAAAATTAAGGCTCCATCAGCAGAAGCTTGTATGAGAGCGCGTTATTCATCTTATGTAAAACACGAAATTGATTACATCATCAATTCTTGTGCAGAAGATGAAGAAGTTGCAGAAATTGACCGAAAGGCAACAGAAGATTGGAGCCGACAGTCTCAGTGGAATGGCTTACAGATTTTGCGCACAGAAAAGGGCGAAAAAGAAAACGAAGCTATTGTTGAGTTCACAGCAGACTACACACTTCATCAGATGCACGACCTTCATCACGAGATTTCCCTTTTCCGCGAAATTGATGGCGACTGGAAATATGTTGCAGGAAATGTAATTCCAACTACAATCAAACGTGTTGGTGCAAAGGTTGGTCGTAACGATCCTTGCCCATGTGGTTCAGGAAAAAAATACAAGCAGTGCTGCGGTAGATAACGTCTGATGATTATCACAGGATTTCATTCAATTGAAGAAAAAGTTCTTGCATCTCAGGAGCCAAAACATTCGAAGTTGTTTTACTCAAAGCCAGGTCCGCGTGTAAAAAAGATTTTGGAAAAAGCCAAGCAGTCTGGAATTGCGAGCGAACAGGTTGATGATAAAAAATTGAATGAACTTGTAGAAGCTTTACCGGAAGCTTTGCGAGATCATCGTGGTCTTGTAATGATTATTGATGATGAAAAGCAGGCCGCTAATCTTGTAAATCTGGATGACTGGATTAAGCTTCATTCCGAAGAAGCAGCAACCGTTGTTGTTTTAGACAAGGTTACCGACCCGCATAACGTAGGTGCAATTATCCGAAGCTGTGACCAGTTTGGTGCGGCTCTTGTTATTCTGCCGGAACATAATTCTGCCAGCGATATTTCAGGTAACGAAGTGATTGGCAGAACTAGTGCGGGTGCCAGTGCGTGGGTACCGGTTGCAGTTGTAAATAATTTGGTGCGCGCGGTGGAGAAGTTGAAGGCAGCAGGCTTTTGGATTTACGGTGCAGATGCTGGTGGCGAAACTTGCGGTAAAATTGATTTTGCCGAAAAGACAGCCATCATCATGGGAAGCGAAGGAACAGGCATTTCGCAGCTGCTTAAAAAACAGTGCGATAAAATTGTTTCCATCCCAACCTGCGGAAAAATTGACAGTTTGAATGTTTCGGTAGCAGCCGGCGTTCTTTTGTACGAGATATATCGAAGGAGATAAAAAATGTCAAAGAAAAATATTATCCAGGAATCAATACAGGATGTTACGGTTTCAATCCAGGATGAAATAGCTTCAAAGGCCGTAAGAAAATCCACCTTAAAATCAATCAAAGAAAAAAAGAAGTCCCGACTCAAGCAGCTTAAAATCGATTACGAAAAAGCTGTTCAGGATGTTCATCTTCAGTATGCAGAAAATCCGGAGCGACTCAAAGCAAAGTATGCCGCTGCCGAATATGCCCGCAATGAAAAAGCCCGCAATCGAGCAGAAAGAAGAATCAATAGCGAAAACAAGGCTTTGGAATTAGCTCAGCTTCAGCGCCGTCTTACCATTGGAGAAGAAATTGCTTCTGCCATAATCCAGGGTATTGGCGTAATGCTCTTTATTGCGGTAACAGCTGTTCTTGATACACTCGGTTTAAGAAACATTGCAGAATCAGATTTTAAAGTACTCACAATCACCTGTTATTCGCTTTTTGGTGCCTTTATGATTTTGATGTATCTGTTCAATTGTCTGGAGCACGCAATCACAGCCTTTACCGCAAAACAGGTCTTTCACAGACTTACCCACATCACGGTTTTTTTGAGCATTGGTTTTGCCTATACCGTTTACACAATCACAAAGATTCAGGGTGTAGAAGGCTGGGTTTTGTTCGGAATTGTTTGGGCCCTTGTTTTAGTAGGAATCATCTTTTATGCAATTGCAGGTCAGAAGCACAGAAAACTGAATACCGCACTTTACATTATTGCAGGCTTTTCTGGACTTGCCCTGATTCCAAGATTGTATAGCAACCTTCCTCATACCTGCTTTATGATGCTTATGTTTGCCGCTGGCTTCTACCTTGCAGGCGTTGTTTTCTACAACCTTCGCAAAATTAAGTTCATGCATTTTGTAAGCAACTGCCTCATGCTCGCCGGCAGCATCTATTTGTTCTTCTCGTTGTTCTTCATAAATTAAATGATAGGAGGGGGAAGTCTCCCCTGCCCATATCGAAGAGCCGTTAAAAAAATTGCACTGCAATTTTTAGGCTCATCCAAAAAACGGCTCGGAACAACTGGTTGTTCCGTCGCTCCAGCCGTAAAAGTTGCTCTGAGTTTTTCGGAGAAAAACTCATGGAAGCCGTTGTAAAAACTGCCAGCTAAGCTTAAGTGTTTACGGCTTCCACCACCCCCTCTGCGGGCTTCAAACGCCAGCCCGCAACGCCTGGCTTCATCTCATCTTCTAGAAAAAATCCTTTCTACATGCTACAAATAAAGTATGAATAAGAAAACATCATTACTTTTATTTTTCTTTGCATGTGTTATGCATTTTGTTTCATTGCCAACGAGTTCAGGCCTTTCGTTTGGCTCTTCAATTTTTGCAGTGGATTTCAAAACTGATATTAAACCGTTTCCATTTGCGGCCAGACCGGCGGAAGGGACAATTGCGGACTGCTCTTATATGAATCAACCTATTACCGAGCAGCAGCGCATTTCTGTTGGTGATGATGGTCACCTTTATGCCGGCGGAAAACGCATCCGCATTTTTGGTACAAACCTTTCAAGCTTTCCACCGGTAGAGGAGGCTGAATACTGGGCAAAGACAATTGCTGCTCAGGGGTACAACTGTGTTCGTTTTCATCACACCGATTCGGATTGGGCTGAATGTTTTTTTATGCACGACAAAGCCTGGAAAACAGCCACCTTTGATGAAAGCTCTTTTGAACGGTTCGATAAGTTTTTTTATGAGCTCAAAAAGGCAGGAGTTTATAGTAACATAAATCTTCTTACCGGGCGAACAATAAGGCCGGATGAACACAACAGGCTGCCACAGGAACTAAATAAAGTTGCCGATTGGAAAGACCAGCATTGTTACGGTTTCTGGAATGAGGTTGCCCGCGATGACCAGCGTGATTACGCAGATAAAATCCTTAATCATAAAAACAGTTATACAGGACTAACATATGCAGAAGATCCTGCAGTTGCGTTTGTTGAAATTAACAACGAAAACTCCATGACAAAATGTTACCTCGATGGTGCGGTATCACGTTTCCCTTCTTCGCTTACTGCGGAGCTTGATGTTAAGTGGACAAACTTTCTAACACAAAAAGGCTGGGACTTCGATAAGCTCGATAAGACATTTAATCAGAGGGAACAGATTGGAAAAAATCTTATTACCGGAAAACCAACACTGGAGCAGCACAGCGGAGCAAAGGCAACACTAACAGAAAACAATGGAGTCCATACAATTAAAGTGACATCAAATGGCACCGAGAACTGGCACATTCAGTATGACTTCTACGGATTCACAACCGAAGCCGAACAGCTGTACACAATTTCATTTAAAGCAAAAGCCTCGAAGGAAAGTAATGTAAATGTTGCAGTAATGATGAATCATGATCCGTGGGCAAACCTTGGACTTTCAAAAGATGTAAAGCTTAATAAAATCTGGCAAGAGTTTTCATTCAGTGTTTCATCTTTACAGGCAGATAATAAACCGCGCCTTACTTTTGGAAATATGGGAATTAGTGCGGGAACCACATTTGAGTTTTCCGATATAAAAGTGTGCAAAGGCGGAAGTGCAATTGCAGTTGAAAAAGCTGAAACAAAGTTAGCAAGCACTAACAAGTCAAAAGAAAATGATTCTACCGGCACGTTAATAAAGTTCCCATCATACGATGCTTACCGTGCACTTCCTCTGGAGTTTCGCCTTTTAGTTACAGAGTTTCTTGTTGCTCTTGATGACGATTACTGGGGTAGCATGAATGATTACCTTAAAAAAGATTTACACATAAAAGCTCTTACTTTTGGAACGGCTCTTCCTTGTGCGCCGGTTTCAGTTATGAGCAAGTTTGACGTTGTAGATTCTCATGCGTACTGGCATCATCCAAGCTTCCCGGGAAGCAGCTGGAACACAAAAGATTATTATGTAAAAAATCAAAGCCTTGTTAGTGATGACAAAGGCGGTACGCTCACAGATCTTGCAAAACTCCGTATTTATGGAAAACCGTTTTCGGTAACCGAATACGACCATCCTTATCCAAGTCAGTTCTCTGCCGAGATGATGCCGATGTTTGCAGTTATGGCAAGTTTACAGGATTGGGATTGTGTTTATTCATTCTGTTATGATCTTTCGCAGAAAAGGCCGGAGACTGTAAAGATTACCGGTTACTTTGATCAGGCTAACAATCCTGCTAAGATTGCAGGAGTTCCTGTTGCAGCCCGAATCTTCCGCGAGTTCAGAATTAAACCATTTGAAAAAGCTGCAGCTTATACAATCACGCCGCAGACAGAGCTTAAGGCAATTGCCCAAAAGGGAGGAGCATGGAATAATGTTCCGCCGGAGTTTTTCACTATTTCTGAAGATGGCGGTGTTCCCGGTGTTAGTTTAGGCAAACAAGTTTCTTCAAAGGATGCACTTGTGGCAAGATTGGGCGGTATAGTTTTAGGCGATGAAGACGACGGTTCAAGCCTGAAAAGTTTTATGTCAAAAGATTTTGCTTCAGGTCAACTTGGTAATACAGGCCTTTCATCAGCTGATGAAAAATCATCTAACTTCTTTAGCTGGAATAGCAGCAAAGGTTATTTTGTTTACAGCGATGATGATGTTTTTGTTAGTGTTACCTTACCAGGTGCAGCTAAAAATGTTCCGTCACAGACAGCTTTTATTTCTGCCGATGATTTTGCTTCTGTTGCGGGAGTAAAGATAGATGATTCACGCTGGTTTATTTTTTCATGCAGCTGGAGTGGCAACCAGAACGAAAAGCTTTACGAGTACGGAAAAAAGCCAGCTGTAATTCCTGCAAACTCAATCACACGTTCTACAGTTAATCTTACAACAGAATATTCCGGCAGCGGTTCTTTAGCTGTGGCTCTTGGTTCAAACGGTAAACTCGCTATTCAGGATAAAAAAGGCTGGAAACTATATTCCCTCAACCCAGACGGTACATCACGTAAAAAGGAAAAATCCCTTGAGCTCCACAGCGATGATGGAACTCTCTGGTATGAGTTGAAAAAATAAAAAACATTATTCATATCTCGATTTACTAAAAAATACAGGGGTGACAAAAGTTACCCCTAAAGTAACAAAGGTCACCATTGTTTTTGAGGGGATTTAATCTTATATTAAACACAGAGGTGTTTGAGATGGAAAATATCATTTCTGTTTTGAGGGATAATCTGCCGTGGATTTGGGTAGCGGTGACTATTATTTGTGTGGTGATTGAATCGCTCACTCTTTCGCTAACTACCATCTGGTTTGGAATCAGCGCGTTCTTTATGGTTTTCCTTGCCTTTTCACCAATACCGTTTGGATTCCAGCTTTTCATTTTTGTTGCGGTTGCTCTGGTTCTTCTGATTTTTACAAGACCAATTGTAAGGAAAAAATTGAACCAGAAAAAGATTGCTACAAACTATGAACGCATAATCGGACAGATTGCATTAGTGACAAAAAAAATTACTCTGCTTGATAAGGGGTCCGTAAAAATCAATGGCATGGAATGGACAGCCGCTGTTAAAGAAGACATTGTTCTTGAAAAAGGCAGTAAGTGTATTGTAGAAGAAATTGCCGGAGTTACTGCATACGTTAAGGAGATTTAAAAATGAAAAGAAAGCAGTTAGCTTTATCTAACATCCTAATCATCCTGCTGATTTTTTGTACCGTTTCTTGTGCAACAACAAAGCAAACAGTCAGCACGGAAGATTTACTTCGCGATATTTACTGCATTCAGCTTGATATGGAATACTCGGCGTTAAAAGAGCTTTACGACCCTGAACCATTTGAGCAGATTAAGGCTGATTTAGCTGACGGAAAAATTGACCGCAAAGAATGTATTTACCGCCTGCAGGAAATAATTTGCGGTTACCATGTAGCACATTTACGGTTGACTACTACAAAGGATAATCAAGATTTTACAGCAAATATTTTACCTTTCATTTTTAAATGTTTTGGAGAAGATATTCACATTGTCATTGCTGCAAAGCAGTATGAAAAATATCTTGGCGCAAAAGTGCTGGAAGTTGGTGGGGTTCCAATTGAAGAAGTTTTAGAAAGACTATCTAAATATATTCCGTATGAAAATCCTTGCAGCGTAAAATATTATCTTGAAAGTACCATTTCTTATGATAATTTGAATCGTGTTGGATTGGTGGAAAAAAATAGAAAGATAAAAATCAAACTTCAGAAAGATGATGGCACAATTGAAAGCTTTAGTTGTAAGCCGGTCTATATTTCTGAAACAAAGTTTAGTTATCTTTTTCCACGAAAAGAAAATCCTGTGCTTACTGTACAGGACAGAAATGTTGATTATAGTGTAAAAGCTTCAAAGGAAAACGGCACGGTTTATGCTCATTTTAATCGGGTCTGGTGCAATACCGAATATCGTCCAATCAACTTTTTTGAAGATTTGATGGCAGAGCTTAATTCAGATTCATATAATACGATTGTTTTTGACTTGAGACTTAATGGCGGTGGAAGTCCAGAGATTGTAACGTTACTGAGTCATCTTTTATACGACAATAAAGAAACCTTTGAAAAATACAATCTTGCTATTATTACTACGGGCAGAACTTATTCTGCAGCCTGCTGGTTCCTGAATGAGTTTTTACGAATCTTTCCTGAGGCAGTTGTTTTTGGTGAAGAAACAGGACAGGCAATTTTTAATTATACAGATGTTCCATATTCAAATGTTTTGAAATATCTTCAGTGTAATTTTGCATTCCCTAATCAGATTGATGACCATGTTGAAACATTGTACAAACGAGCTGAAGAAGTTACCCATTCAGACATTCACCGCGGTACAATGCCGGATGTAGAAGCGTGTGAAGTATTTGAAGACTGGCTCAATGGAGAAGATACAATTTACAATACTATTTATAAATATTTTAATTAAATTGACACTAACTGTTTGCGAGAAATATGTTATAATATTACGCAGGGAGATAAAAAGTGATGAATTACAAAAAGTTTATGGACAAACCTTTTCGGCTGATGGCTATCATTGGGTTTGTCTATCTGATGGTTATGCTTGTTCTGAATATTTTCACCGATTTTTCTTATGAACAGAGCATCATGCCATTTTCAAAAGCTGTTTCATATTCAGCAGAAGCAGTTGCTCTCATCCTTTGTATTCTTACTTTTTTCTTTTTTAATAAACACACTCTTTATTATGCTGCACTTGAACTGCTTACATTTTCAAATCTGTATACCGGCAGAATCTACACCGCACTTTTTCTAACATCAATTCTTTTTATTCTGATGCTTTTAGAAAACAGGCATGCTTCTAAAAGAAGGCTTGTGGTTTTTCTTGTGATTGAGTTTGCAAAGCTTGTGTTAGTTGTGCCTTACGGTGCAAGAACATTTTTTGAATACGCAGGAATTACATTGTTTTCATTCTGTACAATTGGCTGCATAAATCTGCTGTTCCGCCATGTTTACGAAAAAAAAGATTCCGATTCAATCACCCTGGACAACTACAAGTTTTCCGACCGCCAGAAGGATTGCATCAAAGAAATTGTTTTGAACAACACTACAATCAAAGCTCTCGCCATCACCTGGAATGTAAGTGAAAGTGCCATCAAAAAAGATTTATCGCATATTTACAGCGTACTCGGAATTACCGGCAAAGCAGACCTTAAAGCACTGTTTATTGGATACGAGTTTTAATTTGTTGACAAATATAATCCCTGATTTATCATTATATTTAACAGAGAAATATAACGATAAATATATAGGTTTTATGAAACCTGTTAGGGGGTGCGTATGGCAATTCCAAATTATGATAACGTTACTGCTGCAAAATTGATTCATTCATTTGTTCCAATCAGCCGCTTAAACAAAGGTGAAGCCGGCAAAATTATTGAAGAAGTAAAAACCGAAGGAATCCGCGTGATTGTAAAAAACAATGTTCCAGAATGCGTAATGATTTCGGTAGAAGAGTACGACCGTTTTGTTATGTTTATGAATCGGCCGATTAAAGTTGTTCAGACAAAAGAACAGGAAGAACGCCGAAAAGCCTTTATCAAAAAAATCCGCGAGAATGTTCCGCCAATTATTCCGGCAAAGAGGAAGCTGGATAGAAAAATGATTATGGATGAAATTGGTCCGCTTGATATAGACGAAGAAGCCGTAAACGAATTGAGGAGGCTGGGCTGATGGTTCTTGCAGACTCAAATATTATGATTGATTATTTTCGTTCCAGAGATTCTGATCTGGCAAAAAAAATTGATACAATGGATATTGGTCTTTGTGGTGCTGTCCGGGCTGAAGTAATTCATGGTGCAAGATCAGATTACGAAATAGACAACTATCTTGAAGCGTTTAAAACTTTTGATTATTTGATAAACGATGATTACGACTGGGAAGGCTCCGGTTTTATCCTCCAGACTCTGCGCTCCAACGGTGTAGCAGTTCCTTTTGCCGATGCCCTGATTGCCTTTACCGCAATGAAGTACGATATCCCTCTCTGGACCCGCGATACACATTTTCTGCTGATTCAGGCTTATTACCCGGAACTTAAGTTGTATGATGAAGGGTAAAAATAATAACAGAATCCATATCTTGTCAATTTAATCAGTAATTAGTAAAATATATTTTAGTAAAACAAGTTTTAGTAAAATATATTAGATTGTGTGGAGATAATCATGTTTTATGGAAGAGAAACCGAACTTCGAGTTTTAGAAGAAACCTATAACAAAACTGGTTTTCAGATGACTGTTATTTATGGCAGAAGAAGAATAGGAAAATCTGAATTAATAAGACATTTTCTAAAAAACAAGCGTAGTTCTTATTATACGGCATCAGAAAGCTCATTAGAAATAAATGTACAAAAATGGTCTGAACAATTCATAGCAGATTTAGTTCCGTCTGCAAAAGGTGCATTATTTACAGATTTGGACAATTTTTTTGAGTTTGTTGTTAATCAATGTAAGAATGAGCGCACAGTAATTGCCCTTGATGAAATACCGTATATTGCACAAGCGGATTCATCTTTTCTTTCCATTTTTCAAAGAGTGATAGATACAAAACTAGCAAAATCAAATATTTATCTGATTATATGTGGTTCAGCAATAAGCTTTATGGAAAAGGAAATCCTGAGTGAAAAAAGTCCGATTTTTGGCAGACGTTCAAATCAGATTTTTCTTAAGCCTTTTAATTATATTGAAGCTGCCCGCTTTGTTTCAAAATATACACCGGAAGAAAAAGCAATTGTTTATGGAGTTACAGGTGGTGTAGCAAAATATCTTTCTCTTTTTGATGATAATCTTAGCCTTGATGAAAATATCATCAATAATTTTTTTAAAACTTCAGGTTATTTGTATGAAGAACCGACAAATCTTCTTACGCAGGAATTCCGAAGCATTGCAAATTACAATACGGTTATAGAAGTATGTTCTGGTGGCGTAAACAAAATGAATGAAATTGCAGATAAAACTCATCTTTCTACGGCAGCTCTTTCTTATATTCTTTCGGGCCTTATGACAACAGGAATAATTTCAAAAATCACTGCAATTACGGAAGAAAAAAATAAGAAAAAAAGCAAATATGAAATTACTGATGGAATGTATCGATTTTGGTACAAATTTATTCCGTCTGCAAAATCTACAATTGAGATGAACCGTGGTGAAAAATATTATTTGAAAAATGTAAAGCCCCGGCTCCATGAATTTATGGGAAGCGTTTTTGAGCAGATGTGCAGATATTATACTCTTTTGCAAGGTTTGGATGGTAATCTGCATTGTGATGTAACGATGACTGGAACCTGGTGGGGCAATGACCATAATCACAATCAGACGGATATTGATGTTGTCGGCGTAGATATGGGAGCTAAGCAGGCGGTTTTAGGTGAATGTAAATTCAAAAATGAAGAAATAGATAAAAGTGTTTATGATGCCCTTGTATTACGAAAAGGTTTAATAGACCATTCGTTTTCCGAAGTTCAATTTTTGTTCTTCTCTCTTTCAGGTTTTTCAAAATGGATGCTTGATAAGGAAAAGGAAGATGGGGACAGAATAAAATTGATTACGTTAAAAGAGATGTATAAGAAGAATTGAAGAAGTCGACATAATAATCACTATTCTTGCTCAAAATCCTCTATATCGCTAAAATAATTGTATTATGGAAAATACAAAGCGTACTGTCACTTGTGGGGAACTCCGCAAGAGTGACGTTGGTAAGAAAGTTGTTTTGAATGGTTGGGTAAGCCGCACCCGAGATTTGGGCGGTTTGATTTTTATTCGTCTGCGCGACCGTTATGGTATTACTCAGGTTATGGTTGGCGATAATGCAAGCGATGATGTTAAGAAAATTGCAGCTTCCCTTAAAAGCGAATATTGTATTGCAGTAGAAGGTGTAGTTGCTGCCCGCTCAGATAAAGATATAAATCCTGAAATGGCAACTGGTGAAATTGAAGTTGAAGCCAGCGATATTTTTGTTTTTACAACAAGCCAGGAATTGCCTTTTAGTATTGAAGAAGTTCGTCAGAAGGATGGAAGTCTTGTTGTTGCTAACGAAGATTTGCGTTTGAAATACCGCTACCTTGATTTGCGCCGCGAACCAATGCAGCACAACATCATTCTGCGTAGTCAGGTTGCTTTTGCTACCCGCGAATATTTGACAGGCAAAGGCTTTTTGGAAATTGAAACTCCAACCTTCATCAAATCTACTCCGGAAGGAGCCCGCGACTACCTGGTTCCAAGCCGCGTTCATCCTGGAAAGTTCTATTCTCTGCCACAGAGCCCACAGCTTTACAAACAGCTTTTAATGGTTTCTGGCTTTGATAAATACTTCCAGATTGCCCGCTGTTACCGTGATGAAGATGCCCGCGGCGACCGTCAGCCTGAGTTCACCCAGATTGATATGGAAATGAGCTTTACAAACCGCGAGGAAGTTCTCAGCACAACAGAAGGAATGATGCAGTATATCTTCAAAAAGACACTGAATTACGATTTGCCTGCTAAGTTTGACCGAATTGCCTGGGAAGATGCTTTTGATTTATATGGTAGCGATAAGCCGGATCTCCGTTTTGATATGAAGATGCAGGATGCAGCCTTTATGGCTGGTTTGGCAGACTTTAACGCCTTTAAGGCAGGTGCTGCTAATGCGGGCCGCGAAATCCAGCGTCATAAGAGAAGTGGACTTAAAGCACTTGTTGTTAAAAATGTTGCAGACAAGTACAGCCGCAAAAACATAGAAGCACTTGAAGCAGTTGCAAAAACCTATAAAGCAAAGGGCCTTGCCTGGATGAAGATTGATGCAGAAGGCAAGTTCGAAGGCGGAATCAGTAAGTTCTATGCCGGTCACGAAAGTGAAATCTGCAGTAAGCTTGGTGCTGAGAAAAACGACCTTCTTTTGTTTGTAAGTGATGAAAACTGGCAGCTTGCATGTACCGCTCTTGGTGCAGTTCGCAAACAGCTTGGTAAAGATTTGAACCTTTATAATCCTGCTGATGAGTTCCATTTTGCCTGGATTATTGACTTCCCGTATTTTGCATGGAATGAAGAAGAAAATCACTGGGAAACAGAACACCATATGTTCACACTGCCACAAAAGCAGTACTGGGATACATTGGAAAGCGATCCAGGGGCTGTAAAGGGCGACCTCTACGACCTTGTTTTGAACGGCTACGAGCTGGCTTCCGGTTCTATGCGTATTAACGACCCGGCTTTGCAGGAACGCATTTTTGAAATTGTTGGATACAGCCGCGAACGTGCAGAAAAAGCATTCGGCTTCCTTGTTCAGGCATTTAAGTTTGGTGCGCCACCACACGGAGGAATTGCTCCTGGTCTTGACCGCCTTGTAATGCTTATGTGCCACGAGGAATCAATCCACGAAGTTATTGCCTTCCCTAAGAACAACTTGGCTGCCAGCCCAATGGATGAATGTCCTAGTCCGGTAGACGAGCAGCAGTTGAAGGATTTGCATATTACAGTTTACGATACGGAAGAGTAAACACTGATTGCCGGGTTTTGCCCGGCATTTTTTTATTATCTCCGAATAATTTATTATTTTTCCAATTTTTTTGATATTCTTTTAAGGGAAATCCCCTAATAATTACCTTATGATTTATTAAATTGTGAATAGAAAAACAATTTAATAAATTGGAGGTAATTAAATGAAAAAACTCTTTGGAATTGCTATAACAGCTCTGGCTCTTATAGGATTTGTTTTTACAAGTTGTGCATCAACAAAAGGTGGAAAAGTAGAATCAGTACATCCACGCGAATACACTTTTGACTTAATTGATTCTGGCGAAGTTTGCGACATCGTATTTAATCAGTATGGACCAAACTATCAGGCAAAATGCGACTTTACATCATTCGTAAAAAAAGATAAGCCACAGATTGGTGATACAGTTTACATCAAGGCACGTGCTGTATCTGACACAGATTTACCAGTTCTTTTTGGTTGTTTAGTTGACCCAAGCCAGCAGGCAAATTACTGGAAACAGCTCGAAGAATACACAACAATTGCAGAAGACGTTGTTGCCGGTGTTCCTTTTGATTTGGATTTTACTTTCGTTCTTACAGCTGCTCCTATCGCAGAGTTCAACTTCATCATCCAGTACGACACAGTTGATCAGGCTCAGCCTTTAATCAACAAACCTGCAAAGCTCACTTTTGAACGCGTTTGCGAATCAACAGATACAAGAAACGAAGTTCCAGCTACACCACATAATCCGTATGTTACAATCGACTTGAACGATGCCGCTGCTTTCTGTGAAATGGCAACTGAATACCCTTGGATTAACGGTGTTCAGGATATGTCTGTAGTTGAAAATTACAAGTGCCGTCCTGAAGTAACAAATTACTTTGGTGATGATCTTCCTGTAATTGGCGATAAAGTTCACATCATCTGGCACGCAAAAGCAGACAAAGATATTTCTAAAATCTGCTTCTACTTAATCGACAACTCAGAAAAATGCGCATGGTGGATGCCACTCAGTGATATTGAAAATGCTCCATACATCGAAAACATCAAAGCTGGCGAAGTATTCGACGTTGATTTGGACATCCCTGTAACAGTAGCAGCTGTTCAGAAAGTAACCGTAATCATTCAGTATGATCCGGGTGCTGCAACTCCAGACGGCCCTTGCTTCATCAAACGAGTAAACCGCGAATAGTTAAACGCAAAAATCGAAACATTTAAGCATCGAAAAATATTTTTTTGTTGTAAATTATTTATAGGCTGTCTGAAAAGGCAGCCTTTTTTTATGCAAGAGGGAGATATTCATATTGGACATTTTTTATTTTACACCATTGTTCAATTATCAGGTTATCAGCATCGGTTAGAAAATTGGTTTTTCTTTTTGGAAGATGAATACTTTCTATGAAAAAATGGTTATTTACATCAATAGCTATTTCCAATGCAGCTTTATATTGCATTCCTTTTTTAAAACAGACTTCGGTAATTTCATATTTTGTTGCGTCATAATCAAGAAATGAACCGGTTGCATCAAATATCTTGTTATTCATTTTATAAACAAAAGCTGCTTTTTTTGGCACAATAAACTTATAAGGTCCAGTTTTCCATTTAAGATTTTCCTGGCCATACGAATAAGTGATTTTAGTTTTTGGAGGAAGCAACTCTTCTGACTCAAGACCTTCACATAATATTTCAACTAATTCTAAGTATACTTTTTTTGTAAATCCCTCATTTTTTATTTTTGGCAATGCTATCTCATTCAGAAAATCATCAGTGGCATTAAATATTTCATCAATAAAAATATCAAACAAATAAACTTTTTTATAAGTTCTTGTGTATTTATTTATGCAGCCTTTGATTTTTTTTGGATGATGCAAAAACTGTACAATAATATCGCCGGCTAACGGTTCACCACAACAACGTAGAAGAATACGGACTCTTTCCAAAAGATATGGAGTTTCTTTAAAAGAAAAACAGACTTGTATTATGTTAATCTTTTTTAATTCTTCATAAGTATTATCATTTTTTCGTATCCAGTTTTCATCTTTATATTCAGCAAACATTCCGTAATCAAAAACCTGGTCTGCAAATAAATATTTTTTATCAGCCTCAATTATTCTATCTATAGCCTCCAGATTCCTGAATCCAAAAGACCATAGTGCCAAAAACTCGGCAAAGCTATTATAGCCCTTATAAAAATATGCTAAGTAAATCTGATTATATGGAATGTTGCACAGCTTAAACAAATCTTTTTCATACTCAGCACTTTTTTCCAGCTGCTCAACAGTACTAACAGGAGCAACACAAGAAACCCCGTTATAATCTTCATAATTTGTATTAGGTTTAAGTTGATTAAAAAGATTAAGAAAATCTTGTTTGTTTCTAAGTTTCTTTTGTCTGCGATTCATAGAATACCTCTCGTGGAAGTTATTATATACGAAGATGTCTTGCAAAAGATGTAATTCGTCATATTTATCTTCCCTCATTAACATATCCCATTAACAAAAAAATAATTAAGGATAATGTTTGTATTTAGAAAAAAATTAGTCATCCGGCATTTCTGGATTATTCGGATGAAAATGTTTCTTGTGGTTTATAGTACAACTGAATGTATCATAATCATCAAACATGATATTTCGGTCTTTGTGGTCATGCTGGAACCAGCCTGCTGTTAAGTCTATACGGATTGAAATCATATTGTTGCTGAAGTCTGGGTTATCCGTAAGTTCTGAAAAGTTTCGAAGCAGGCCATAAGGATGTTCATAAAGAAATCTGATTCTTTTACAATCGCGAGTTTTGAGTTCATCATGAGGATTATGAAAAATCAGCTCCATTACACATGTCAAATCATGGTAAGGTTTGCCGTCTTCGTAGTCATAGCAGAGAATTGTCTGTAAATCTTGGAGCATGTTGTAAGGAATAACATCCAGAGTTTCGCCATCGAGCGGAGTTCCGTTTATTTTGAGACCATAATTTGTTTTTGTGTTTTTATTCATAGACAACCTCGTTTATGTGGAATTATAAACGAGGATATCTATCAAATGGTGATAGAGCTTAAATAATCTTGTATGAATTCTGTTTGCCACTTTGAAGATTTTCCAAATCCTGGATGATATCCATTTATCAGAATCTTATTTGTGTTTCTGTATTTTGAGATTTCAATCCAATAGTTCTTTCCACCAATTGATTCATATTCATATCTTTTTGTAACAGTGCAGAATTGGTTTTTCCATGGAATTGAGGGTTCAATAGGATTTACATTAGATGCTACCCATGTATTTCCGTAAAAAACAATATCCGGTTTAATTTCTAGAAATTGCGCTTTTACAACCGGTTCCCAAAGAGCAACTCGATCATAATATGCTTTATTCATTCTTGTTGTAGTTTTCCAAGGTGTCTTGCTCAAATTTATCCATGCAACACAAGAAAGGCCTTCTACTACCTGATCATATGAAAGTGATTCTGAATATGTTGTTTTGTTTTTTATCGCAAAAGCCATTGCTGCAACTTTTAACCAGGTTTTATTCAAATCATTATCAAAATGGTATTTCAAATTATGAATAATGTCGAAGAAATCATAATCACAATTTGTAGGTGTATTACTTTCTTTATCCCATTCAGCATAAGGCTCTTTTAACGTTACAGCAATTTTTACTGGTGAATTTTCGTACTGATCTGGAAAAAGAACACCATCTTTCATACAGCAATCTAACAAAGGATACTTGTCAATCTCTATTGCTTGTATCTGATTAAAAAGTTGATTAATTGAATTGTTGAAAACAGTTTTCATAGACAATAACCTCTCTAATAGTAAAAAAATTGTAAACAAAAATGTTGTCTTTAATACTTATGGAGATCAAAAACAAAAAAAGCCACAACCAACATAGTTATTGTCTTAAAAAGAATCGCACTTACGACATAAGTAATATATATCAATAATTTGTTTGCGTCAACGTTATAAGTGTAGAGATGATTCTTATGTTATGATAAATAAATTAGTCTGAATTGTGAGTTTTATTAGGAAATTACAAATAAAACTTTATTATTTGACTAATCTCCTTCACAAATAGAATGTGTTATTTCACAAACTGATTAACTATTTGAATGATTAACAAAATCGTCTAAAGAAATACACAAAGGAATTTCAGATCGGATAGATTCCAAACTTTCCAAATCGTTTTTTATGCGTGAAATAAAAGCGGAAGCTGTGGGTAATAAGTAATAATTCTTTATATCATCTGTTTCGGAAAATCTTAGTGCATAATAAGTTTGTACTTTAAAAGGCAAATCCTGCCATTCAACCTTATCTTTATAACTTTTCTGGAACCCATCCACAATTTTCTGGTAAGAAATACATTTTCTTGGATTTTTTAATTCTTCTAACTGAGCTCCTAATCTATCTTTGACTGTTTTTGCAACTGTTTTAATATTGTTTATTTTTTCTTCATTCTTTTTAACAATTTGTTTTTCGCCAGAGTTTCGTTTTACATTATCCGTTTTATCCATTTTCGAAAACTCTTTTATTATATCATCTATAACTCGATTAATTGCATCATAACGTCGGAATAAAGCCTGTGAAAATGAAGAGTTTTTATAATCGCCATATGATGTTAAATAAAAGTGATCCAGAAATATTTTTTTAGCATCTTCAATTGATAAATTTTTTCCAATATCTGTTTTTTGCTTGATTTCATCAAAAATATCTTTAAGGTAGGAATTTATTCCAGTATTACCGGTATCTTCCATCTTATTTAGAACCATTTTTATAATTTCATTGTTCTCAATTTCATTTTCAAATTGTTTTAATCCATCAATTATTTCAATAACGGCTTTTTTTGCCTTAGTCAAATAATATTTTTGAAGAGAAAGTGCTAATGCATTTTGAAGGCTTTCTGATACTGAATTTTTAGGACCTCGCAAGTCAAGTAGACTAGCCTCTAATAAATTAGCTTGATCATTTGGCGAAAATTGAGAACCATTTTCATTTGTATGTGGATTAATAATATAATTGTATAAGGCATTTGCTTTCCCTTCTATAAAGTCTTTTTTACAAGTTACTTTTCCATTTTCCTCTAGCTGAACCAATTTATCCATATTGTCTGATTCTGGTGTTTCATAAACAAAAAAAAGTAATGGAACATCTTCTTCTTGTTTATCTATCATTTTTAGTAGATGATTTCTAAACAATTCAATTCCGTCTGTTGATGGGATACCTTTACCAGAGTCAATAAAATAGAAA
Organism: Treponema sp.; assembly: GCA_016290335.1. The sequence goes on from JAEETM010000046.1 coordinate 17,914, forward strand.
ACTATATCAGGTCGGTAAGTATTAAAAGCGTAGGAAATATTCTCTTCATGTTTTTCATTTCCGGAACCAGAGCCAGGCATATCATAAATATCTACAAAATCAAAAAAAGAACTATTTTTTCCTATTTTTTTATGAGTCCAAATTAACTCTCTAAAGCACTCAGGAAAGTCATTTGCCTCATTTATAAAATTCGAAAAATTGGTAGTAGAAAATTCAGGCCCAAGAGTTTTCCGACCGGCATCAGTTTGATTCAATTCTAGAGATGTAAGCGTTTTAAAATGGTCAGACAGATGATATTTTTGTAAAAATTTTTCAAATTTTGTTGAATCTTGAGGAGAAAATTTCTCAGGAAACAATATTTCTAAGGACTCTTCATTACCTAGCTTATGAATAGTAAGAAAGCCTGTTGTTGGTTTTGAAGATATTTCGCCTGCTTTTTGTCCAAGAGAACGTTGAATGAAAGTTGTTTTACCACTACTGGATTCACCCATTAAAAAAACACTTAAATGTTTTCTATTAGTAAGATTTTCTGGAACATCAATCTGTAAGGAATCAGAAAAATTATTCTTTAGAAAATCAAAATCCAGTTTTAATCTCTCACATCTATCATAAATACTATAAGCAAGTTCAGGAGGCATTTCATGAATACATTTCTCTATTTTTTCTAATTGACCTTTCAGAGGAGAATCAGCTTTTTGTTCCGCTAAGATTTTATTTATTTCTGTTCTTACTCCTAAAAGAGTTGTATATACTTCCATAGCTAATCTAACCTCCTTATTTTTTTACAGAAAAACGTACATCCAAATTCTTTAATTCTGTTAGTACTTCTTCAAGAATTTTTTTACAATTATCATAATTTTGTTTTGGAATACAGCAATCACTATTAAGATATTTAATAATAGTGTTACAAACTTCTTTGTGCGTTTTTTCAAGAATTCCTTCAATAACAGGAGTAACATCTAATGTTTCAATAATATTTCTAATTTGATTCTGTCGTTTTACCTTATCAAACTCGTTCTTTTGTTTTACAAGGTTTCTAATTGTTGGAATCAAAGGAATTACAGCTACTGCTATAAGAGCTGGCCCAGAAACTCCAAAAATAGTTGCAACTATTGCACAAATTTTTGCTTTAATAGGAGCTTCAACAGCCTGAAGTAAAGGTATTGACATAAGCATTGCTGCTCCTCCTGAAGCTTCAAGTATTGAAGTTGGACCACTGTTTTTTAAACTTTCCAAGAGTGCATCAAATAAATTCAATGATGTTTGAACAAACATATTACCAGTCAAGCTAATATTTAGAGGAGAAGATTCTATCTGAGGCACAAATGTTTTGATATATTCCTCATATTGTTTTTTAAGATATATACACCAAGAATCTTTCTTTTTATTAATGGTCTGTAACCAACATTCTCTAATTTCTGAAGTTACGGTTTCGTTGTTTTTACCATCAAAGATATTAATTAATTTGGCACTTAGTTCATTTTTTAAGCTATCTGAGGTTTTTCTAGCTTCTTCTTTTATCCATCGTTCTATTCTTTCTTTTATTGCATCAAATTTTTCATATTTTTGTTCATTAGGATTCCACCCAAATTCAGAAAGCTTAATCTCCCAATGTTGTTTCTCTTTTCCAGCTAGATCAGAAATTTCCTTTAGCAAACCTCGTATATCAAAAAGCATAGAATCGACTTTTTTCTCATTAGTATTTTTTACAGTTGCGCAATCTTGCATTGCGGATTTAACCCAATCAATTCCCGATGCTATTCGTAATTCTTCAAATTTTTTATCAGTGTCTTTTCCATCTTTTTTAATTTTTTTTTCATATATTACTGCATCTCTGAATTTATTTGCAGAGACAAAATGTGGTTCGCGTGAATGAAAGTAAGAAGAAATTTGTTCATAATAATCTTCTTTTATGTTTTCTTTTTCTTCTTCATCTGGAATTAAATCAGCTTTTGTAATAAGAGGTATAAGAGTTGATGTGTTTTTCTTTATTAAACTAAGATGTTTCTCTGCCTCTGCTCCACCTATTTTATTATATGGTGTCATCCAAAAAGTAAAACTAGCCTTTTCTATGTAGTCAACAATAATATCTTCATTTGCGAAATATGGAGAACCATATCCCGGACAATCAATTATTCGTATTTTATTTACAAAAGGTAAAAACTGTTTTCTATTGTCATTATCTGTTACATCAAGATTTAATTTTACATGATGATATGAGGCAACTTCACCACTTGCACCAGAAGGACCATTTATTATTTTTTTTAATTCTTCAATTTCAATGATTTCGGGTTTTTCTGGATTATCTCGTCTGTATATTTCGCCAGAATCTCCGCCTCCATTTATAAAGGAAATTTCCGTTACAACAGCTGTACATGGAGTATTAGCAGTTGGTAGAATTTCTTCTCCTAATAAAGCATTTACAAAAGAACTTTTGCCAGAAGAAAAAGGTCCAATAAACATAAGGATGGCATCTTCATTTACAATTCTTTCCATTTCATTTATTTTTTCAAGCCATTCTGTTCTTTTTATAGAATAAATATCAGAACGAATATCGCATAAAGCTTGAACGTAGGCTTTTACTTTTTCTACACTTTCTTTTAATACCTCAAGTTTTTGTTCTGTTGCATTCATTTTTTTCTCCATATTATTATGGTTAAATGATACCATTGTTATCTTTTTTTTGCAAATTTCCAGAATTATCTGTGTATACAATTTTATAATTATTTTTCTATATCTTAATTATACCCCCACCCCCACCGCAACAAACGATAGAGCAATTATTTTTTATCTCTATCATCTTTTGCAAAAGGTGGTGTTGTAAAATGATTACAAAGCATTACTCATATCAGTAAATGCAAGGAGGATTTTATGAAAAAATTATTTGTTCTTTTGGGGTTGGTTCTTTTTTGTTCTATTTTCTGTTTTGCAGAAGAAACTAAATATCGTTATGTGATGATTACAGACCAGGCTTTTATGGTTGCAGATTTTCCAGGAAAATTGCCTGATGAAACTTTAAGCGATAGTTGTTTTTCTGTGAATACAAAAAGGGAGCAGATGGAAATTGAATATGGTTTGAAAAGCATAAAGTCTGACTTTTATTCTGGAGAGGTTATGTTTATCTATGTTGATTACACAAAGGATTTTGAAAATCCTGATATGAGCTTTATTGATAAATGGGATGACCTTCTTGCTTATATCCGGGGTGAAAAGTAAAGTAACCCATATATAATCCTTTGATTTTATTTTTCCATAATATTGGTTTATAATAAAAACAAAGGATTATAAGCATGGTCTACAAACGCAAAGAAATCACAAATCATCGGGAAATTGAACGTATTGTTGAAATACATGAAGTCATTGCAGCAGGAAATTATCCTACAACAGAGAAACTCGCAAAACGGTTTGAGTGCAGCACGGCAACTATCAGCCGGGATATTGATTTTCTTCGTAATCGCTGTGAAGCTCCTTTAGAATATGATTCTTCTAAGCGGGGGTATTATTATACAGAGCCTAACTTTCAGCTTAAGTTTGATATTCAAAAAAATCCGATGGATGCAATAGTTGCAGATGGAAAAAGAAGTTTCTCTGAATATGTGAATATTCCAATGTCTGTGTTGGATAGGGCAGAAGAAATAACAAATCTGAATCTTCCGGAGCAGACTGAGTTTACAGCAAATCTTTCCTGCAAATATATTGGGCGGACTTATTTTGCAGATGAATGTACCTGGCTTGGTTTAAAAGTTTTTGATTATATAGATGCTCCTTTGCTTACAATTGCGCATTTTGAGAGCGACCAAAGTAATCCAAAAGAAATAAGTTTGATTCTTCAGAATACAAAGCTGAATTACATTTCCGAATACAGCGCGTGCGATAACGGATACTGGCATTATATCATCGTCGACCAGAAGCTTTTCGACACTAACGTTGAAGTTGCCCGCATGGAATTAATTAATCTAATTTCATTTATCCGTGGAGGAGAGTGCTGATTTTTATTTCATCATATTTAATGCATCTTGGATAAGAGTTTCACTAAGACGAATATTGCTTTGTTTTAAAAAATCAAGACAAATCTTTGCATCGGCTTTTGATAGCATTCCTTCATTGTTAGCCTGAACTAAAACATCAACGGTACCGGTAATTGTAATTCTAATCTTAAAATGATTGTCATACAGCTTTTCTCCGGAGTTCTTTTAATGTGGCAACATCACTTTCTAATTCATCGCTTGTCTGGTCAAGATACGGGAGACCCAGATTACTGTACAATGCAATTAAATCCATTTTATGAATGCCAAGAATCTGAGCAGCTTTACCATGAGAAATTGTATCATTTTGTATGTATGGAAAAAGAATCATTGCGTTTCTGGTAAGATTTGTTTTTTCATCATCGGAAACTGTATACTCTGCCATCATCTGCGGAACACTTATAGAAACTTCTGTCATTGTCATAAAAAGCACCTCCTTTTAAAAGATGAGTTTTTTCAACTCCGCAAAATCATCAATCTTAGCAAAATAGTTTTCATCATCAGGTTTACCAAATCCGTAAGAAACCCACACAAACGGAACGCCGGCCTTTTTGCAGGCATCGTAATCGCCTTGGGTGTCGCCAACGTAGATTGGGGCTTTCAGGTTATTGCGATCGCAAATCAGGCGGATGTTTTCGTCTTTGTTTTTGCCGTTGTTGCCGTAGCATTCGAAATCTGTGATGTATTGTTCGATGTGGTTTTTGGCGACAACGACTTCAATATAGCCTTTTTGACAATTGCTGACTATAAAAAGAGGGACAACCTTGGAAAGTTCTGCAATTGTTTTGATAACGTTAGGGTAAGAAATGTCTTTTGTATTCGAAGTAAGGGCAAGTTGTTCCTGGACACAGCATTCATTCATCAGCTGGGATTTTTGCGCGTCGTTTAAAATTGTAAAAAGATTATCGGCAATAACGTTCATTGTTTTGCCAAACTGACCTTTTAAAATGGTGCCTGTAACATGCGGAACCTGCGGAAAAAGTCTGTCGATTGCATGGTTCCAGGCTTCGGCAACAATGTTTGTAGTATCCCAGATTGTACCGTCCACGTCTAAAATAATTGAATCAATTTTCATGAAGTTTAATCCTGATTGATTTTGACCACCAGCAGGTATTTGAAAAATCAGCATTTCTGGCGGCAACAGAATAATAGGTTATATCTCCTTTATTTATCTGATTGTCAATTACAGAATGCTGTGAGGCCGGAACCGTAATAGTTTTTTCGCTGATTACGTGTGGTCCGGGGCCTGAATCAGAAGGATATAACCTGTAGGAGCATTTTATATCATAATAAGCGGCGTTATCAACTGGGTTCCAGGTTACTTTTATTCCAGTTTTACCGGCAGTATATTCAGCTTTTACATTTGCTGGTCTTTGTAGCTCTCCTGCTGGGGCTGGACTGTCTAAGGTTTTAAATTGGGTTGAAACATAGTTACCTGGTTTATATTCAGAAGAAAGAGAGCAAGCCCTGACATAAACCTTATAAGTTTCGTTCCAGTCAAGGTCTTCCAGGTGAATGTAGGTTTCGGAAGTAGTTATGCTGTATTTATATTCACTTTCCGGGGAATAATAAAGAACTTCATAATAGATGGAAGTATATTCTTTTTGTGCTGTTACTTTAGTCCAATAAATTGTGGCCTGGTCTGAAGATATGTCATCGGCAGTAATAGACCAGGGTGATGGAAGATGAGTGGTAGATAAACTTTTTGCAAGCACGGTAAAAAGACAGCTTGTAAAAGACAAAGAAAAAATGAGGAATAATATAATTGTTAAGGTTCTTGTTATTTTTCTTTTTATAAACATCTTTTTCATAATCATTTAATTTACTCTACACAAATTGAAAAACTGCTTCGTTCAGCTTTTGAAACCCTAAGATAATAGCTTTTTCCAGTCTGAAAACTGCTAAAATCATCTTTTATAGAATGTTTAACAACAGGATTTTGTAAATCGTCGGAATTAGAATTATTTCTTGCATCAAAAGTAATGCCAGAAGCCAATACAGTACCATCCTCTGAAAAAACTGTTATGGAAGCAAACTCCAGGGTTTTTGGCTTTGATGAAAAAGTGATAAGTCCTTTTTCCGGACTACAAGTAAACCATAAAGAGTCACCTTCGGAATAAAAACACTCTGTAATTGAATTGGTAAGTTTAAAAGCCTTTGCTTTTGTAAGATTTACAGCCTCTGGAACATATTCTTCGGCCGGGGCTGAAAAAATGCTTGATTGCTGGTCATTAAAGGCTTTTATTTTTATAGAATATCTTTTTTGGTTATAAAGGTGATAGGCAGTAAAAAAGGATTCTGTGGTCGAGCCAGCCAGATAATAGTCGGTTTCATCTCCATAAGAGGAGATTTTTATGTATACATCATACGAAAGGGCATTTTGAACAGGTTCCCATTCTATGGAAAGTGCGTTTGTATTGTTTTCGGTTGGTTTTACAGACACTTTTTTGGGATAAGCTAACGTTACAAGAGGATCTTGTTCTGTTGTAATGGAAACTTCCTCGGAAGATTTGGAATAATAATGAGAATCCAGATTCTTTCTTGTGGCGTTGGCAGTTACAATATAGGTATATTTAACTCCCGGTTCGCAAGTTGTGTCGATGTATTTGCGGTTAGAAGGATTTTTGATGGAAAAATACTCTTTTTCATTTATAGAATCTTTTATGCAGGAACGTGAAATAGAATATTCTTCTGCATCTGTTGATTCTGTCCAGGTGATTATTACAGTTGTTTGTGGAGATGTGGAAGAAAGCTTTAATTTTACGATTGGAACAGTTAATTCTGGTTCCGGACGAAAATCGCAGCTGAAAAAAAGAGAAACAACAAACAATAAACCAGTAAAACAAGCTAATACAAAGCTCTTTTTCATTTTTTTAATCCACATAGCTCCTAATAGGAAAAGTGTAAAGCTAAATATTTGAAAAAACAATAGGGAAAAAACATTGGGCATATCAGACTGCATTTATGCTATAATACCTATTATGGAACAGATTGATACCTTAAAGAATGGCTACAAAATCATTCAGGATACGGAACGCTTTATGTTTGGGATTGATGCGGTTTTGCTGGCGGATTTTGTGTGCGGTAGTATTAAGAAGCAGGATAAGATTATTGATTTGGGGACTGGGAACGGTATTATTCCGCTGATTTTGAGTGGGCTTTATCCTGAGAATGAGTTTGCGGGGCTGGAGATTCAAAAGGAGTCGGCGGAGCTGGCGGCGAGGAGTGTGGAGCTGAACGGCTTGCAGGACAAAATCAGAATAATAAAGGGCGATTTGAAAAAGCTTGAGGATTTTACTGCACTTTATGGGCTGGTAAAGCATAGTTTTGAGGTGGTGACTTGTAATCCGCCGTATTCGGTTGTGGAAAGCGGGAAGCAGAATCCTAAGGAGCCAAAGGCGATTGCGCGGCATGAGGTTTTGTGTACGCTGGAAGATGTTGTGGCTGCTGCAGATTTTCTTTTAAAGCCGCACGGTAAACTTTTTATGATTCACAGGCCGTACAGGCTGGCGGAAATCTTTGGGGCGCTTTATGCTCATCAGCTGGAGCCAAAAAGAATGAGACTGGTGAGTCCTTTTGCGGGGGAGGAGCCGAATATGGTTTTGATTGAGGCTAGGAAAAATGCAAGGCCAAGGCTGAAGATTGAGCCGGAGCTGGCGGTATACGAAAAGTGTGATGTTTTGGCTGCAAATGCAACGAATGGAAATGCAACAAGTAAAAATACAAGACAGTATACGCAGCAAGTGCAGGAGATTTACGAAAGGCAGTCCAGGTGTTGATTCGGCAATCTCTACAAAAGTTTTAAGTAACTATCTACCAGTTTGGAAACGCGGGTGAGGGCAGCATCATCGGCTGGAAGCTCAAAAAGGGTGCCGGTACCGCTTTCAGGGTTCTGGCGGACAGTTTGGGTGCGCTGCGAAAGATAGAGGTTCATCTGTTGCAAAATGAGCGATGCAAGGCTATTGGAAAGGTCGGTAATTTCTTTTTCGGTGCGGGCGGCAAGCTTGTTCTGTTCTATAAAGGTGTTGATGATTTTACGAACTTCTTCTGCGATTTTTGCCTGGTGATTATGAACGATTTCCAGGGCTTTATCATTAAAAAACTGCTCGGAATAAATAAAAACATAAAGATGAAAAGTCGGCTCGGTTTCGAAAAGATTAAAGTAGCGCGTAATGAGCTTTTTAAAAAGTGTATTTATGGTGATTTTGTTGTTTTTAATGGAATCTAAAGCTTTGTCTGCCAGAAAATTGATTGAAGAAAACTCTTTTTCGGCATAGGCAAGGGTAGCAGCGTAAATGGCTTCTTTATTTTCAAAATGATTGTAGAGAGAGGCTTTTTTTATTTCCAGGCTTTCGGCAACATCGGCAAGGGAAGTTGCACCAGAGCTTTTTTCAAAGGCAGATGATAAAAATGATTGAACGATTTTTTCTTGTGAAATGTTTTTTCTACTCATAATTAAATTATCGGTAACTAACATACGTTAGTTAAGTTTAAAAAACCCGAGCAGTTATAACTCGGGTTTTTATATTTTGTCATTCTCGCACTTGATGCGGGAATCTTTTTTTATGTGGTGTTTGTTTACTGTTTTTCCTGTGCATGAAGTTCATCAGCTAATGTCTGGACTTCTTCTAGTGGCAGACCCACACAACGGGTAGTAGGTTCTATAG
>JAEETM010000143.1 GCA_016290335.1 Treponema sp.
TTCCCGCTTTTTGCAATGGTTGCCTGCGGTTTATGCGTTGCTTTCTGTATCGTTTATTTCGGACAGAATTACGCCGAGGTTCCTATAAACAGAAGTCCGCTTTTCACACTTTTTGCCTGGTTTATGAGTCTTGCCATAATCGGAGGATTTGCCCGCTTCTTTAATTTTGAAAACAATGTTACAAATTGGTTCAATAAGCGAAGCTGGGGACTTTACGTTTTCCATTATCTTGGTCTTTCCATTGCAGCTCTTCTAATCGGAAAATCTGAAGGCATTCCTGTATGGGCAATTTACATTTTGAGCCTTGCGGCAAGCTTCGCACTGGGCTACGCGTTGAACGAGATTATAAGCCGCATTCCATTCTTCAGATGGGCTGTATTGGGAATCAGTAAGAAAAAGCCCGTAAAGGTTAAAGAAACAGAAGAGAAAGACAATGTTCAAGGATAACTTAATTCACCTTAGGAAAGTACAGAACCTCACCCAGGAAGAGGTTGCCGAAAAAGCGGGTGTTTCCCGGCAGGCGGTGGCAAAGTGGGAAAGTGGAGAAACCGTTCCCGACATCGAAAAATGCCGCCTTCTTGCCGAGCTCTTCGACGTAAGTCTCGATTCTCTTGTGAATTATGAACCTTCCGGCTCTGAGGATCTGGGGCTTCCTCCAAAGGGAAAGCACATGTTCGGAGTGGTAACCGTGGGTGATAAAGGACAGATTGTTATTCCTGCAAAGGCCCGAAAGATTTTTGACATAAAAACCGGTGATCGCCTCTTCGTTTTGGGTGAAGAAGGGGAAGGTCTTGCCCTTATAAGTGAGGAAAAGTTTCTGGCTATGGCAGAAATGATCAGAAAGGTCGCCGGAAAATAAGGGACTCCCTTTGCGTAATCTTCGAAAAAAACTATAATTAGAGTATGGAAAAAAATCTTATCTTTTCGCAGGAACGCAACATTTCCTCGGCTTTTATCGACAGTTCACTTAAAATGGGAATCGCTCAGACTGTTCTTATGATTCAGGACAATCTTACTGAGTGTTTTAATAAACTTGATTGTGATGGTGTAATCTACCGCGAAAGATATAACGCTTTTTGGGTTTTCACAAAATCAAAGATTCATTTTGAAAAGCGCCCGACCTGGCGTCAGAAGATTGATGCTTCAACTTTCCCGATCGACAATGCAGGATTTAAGACTCACGTAAATACAGTTTTGCGCGATAAAGACGGCTCTGTTTTGATAACAGCAAATCAGGAAGCCTGTGTTCTTGATCTGGAAAAACATCGTCCGATAAAAATCACAAACCTCAATTATCCAAAAGAAGGTTTCCCGGAAGCAGCTTACAACAAACCTTTCGAAAGATTTGATTCAGATTTTACAGAAGATGATTTCAAGTACGAGCAGGTAATCCGAAGTCAGCACATCGATATGTCTCATCATATGAACAATATCGAGTACATAAAGCTTGCCCTCAACGTTTTCACAGACGATTTCCTTCTTGCTCATGAACCGGATTCTCTCGAAGTTCATTACACCGGCGAAAGCAAGGAAGGCCAGACTCTGCGCGTTTATTCCAGAACAAAAGATTCTTCAACTCAAATCATAATCAAAGAAAGCGACAGAAGCGTATTTGAGATGAAGATTCAATTTAAATAATGGAAATAAACTACGTAATCCAGAAATCCAGACGACGCTCAATGAGTATCCATGTGGCAGATGATAAAAAAGTCATCGTAAAAGTGCCGCTTGGAACTCCAACCTTTATCGCTGAAAACTTCATCAAAGAAAAGAAAGACTGGATTATGAAGCAGATGGAAAAGGTAGAAAAGCAGACCGCACTTGCCGATTCCATGGGCCCGCTCTCCGAAGAAGACATCAAACAAATTAAGAAAAAGGCGAGGGTAGTGATTCCGCAAAGGGTAGAGTACTACGCAAAACTCGCCGGTATTTCATACAACAGAATCTTTATCCGCCTGCAGAAGTCCCGCTGGGGCAGCTGCTCGGTGGACGGAAACCTCAACTTCAACTGCCTGCTTGTACTAATGCCGCCGGAAGTTCTGGACAGCGTTGTGGTTCATGAACTCTGCCACCGCCGCCACATGAACCATTCCCGCGAGTTCTACGACGAAGTGCTCCGCATTTTCCCGGATTATAAAAGATGTAACAAATGGCTCAAGCAGAACGGCGGCGTGTATTTTAAGAGAATAGAAGAATCTTAGCATCTATGTTATGCTTTATAAAAAGGTGATTTTATGAAAAAAGGACTTGTGATGGAAGGCGGAGCTATGCGCGGCATGTTTACGGCAGGCGTTTGCGATGTGCTTCTGGAAAATGGAATTGATTTTGATGGTGCCATCGGTGTTTCTGCGGGAGCGACCTTTGGCTGTAATTTTAAGTCTAAGCAGATTGGTCGTGCCATCCGCTATAACAAACGCTTTTCGCACAACTGGCGCTATTGTTCCTTCCGCTCATTTTTTCTGACTGGTAATCTTTACGGTGCCGATTTTTGCTACAATCAACTTCCAAATAAGCTTGATCCTTTTGATTATGAAACCTATGTTTCGAATCCACTAAAATTTTATGCTGTTGCTTCAGACTGCCGTACAGGCCAGCCGGTTATTAAAGAACTCAAAACCTGTGACCAGAATGATTTGACCTGGATGCGGGCTAGCGCAAGTATGCCCCTTGTTTCTCATGTTGTAAAGATTGACGGCTACGAGCTTCTGGACGGCGGCATGACAGTATCAATTCCGCTCAAGGCTTTTGAAGATATGGGATATGAAAAGAATCTTGTCGTTCTGACTCAGCCGCAAGACTTTGTAAAAAAGCCAAGCTCATCACTTGCTCTTATGAAGTTCGCTCTTCGTAAATATCCAAAGATTTACGAAGCCATACTCAAGCGCCACGAAGTTTATAATCAGGAAAAGGCCTACGTTTTTGAACGGGAAAAAGCCGGAAAAACTTTTGTAATCTGCCCGGAAACATCCCTTGGCATCAGCCGCACCGAAAAAGATCCGGAAGAACTGCAGCGTGTCTACGACCTGGGCCGGGCAGAGATGCAGAAAAAGCTCGAAGAACTCAGGGCATTCTTAGCCTCATCTTAATAATAGGTAAATAATATAAAACCAGAAACCGTTTTAAATTACTTGGAAAATGGAATCCTTTGTTTATGTTACGAATAGTTTGTGCAAGTTAGTTGTAACTAATTAATAATAGTGATATGTTAGATAAGGCTAATAAAATGTAAGAAGGACAGATTTATGGATAAATTATATTTTGTATTTTCCTGTTTAGGACTTGCAGGCGGTTTGCTTTGCGCTACAGGTGATATTCTTTTTGACTTGAAGGGGCCGGGTAACAAGAAGCTTGGTACTTCAAAAAATATCGACAGTAACTGGACAAAAATGGCAGACTGGCGATTCGGCTGGTCTATTGCTCTGGCTCTTGTTGGCGACGCTCTTGTTTGTCTTGGTTTTTATTCTCTTGGAATGCAGATTGCAGAATGCAAACCAGTGCTGGGATATCTTACTTTAGGCTTTGGATACTTTGGTTCTTTTGCCGGAATCCTTATTCACACTCTGTGCTGTCTCCAGGCTTTGATATATAAGGGAGCTATGAAAAGGGGCTCACTCGAAATTGCAGATGATATTCTGGAAAAGATTTACAAACAGGTTACCGTGCCATTTTTTACAGGTTACATCAGTTTACTGGCACCAACATTTACAGTGATTATTGCAATTGTGACCGGTGCCCTTGTGGTGCCAAAAATCTGCGTGATTTTAAATCCTCTTGTTTTTCTGATTTTTGGTATAACTTGTCGTAAAATCAATCCCGTAAAGTTTCAGGATTTACCGGGAATCATAATGCCAAGCCTTGGTCTTGGAATGTTCGGACTTATTGGGATGCTGAATCTTCTTTAGAATATTGCTGGTCAGAAGAGCAATAATATTTGAATTTACATATAATTTGAAAGTTAATAACAAATTATATGTAATTTTTCTTAAAAATATTAGGGAAACAGGTATTTAGTATGATAGTTACTAATATAACGGTGGAGAATATCAATGATTACAGAAAATCTAAAAAACGAATTGAATAAAAAAACTCGCAAAGTATTGAAAAGCAAAGAGTCTTTTAAGACTGAAATGGCAAACAGTTTTTCTTCTTCTGATATTGAAAAAATCTGGACTGATGCTGAGCGTCACCTTTTTGAAATGTATGCCGGGCATACAGATTTACCGGAAGGTGTGAGGGCTCATACAGATAATTTTATATTTCCAGCAGCGGCGATTTATCTTGCAATGAAAGAAGTTGATAAAGATGCCGCTTATGAAATTATGAAAAAAGTCATGGCGGAAAAATCGGGTAAGTTTGGGAAAACGCTTGCAAAGTGGTGTAAGATTCCAGGTTTCAAAAAATTCTTTCTTAGTATGTGGGATACAATAAGTCACAAATCTTTCAGCGAAAGTTCGGGATTTGAGAATGTCTTTTATCCGAAAGAGAAGGGCTGCTTCCGCATGGATATTACCCAGTGTCCTTATCACACCTATCTTACAGAAGCCGGCTGTCCGGAACTGAATGTACTTTTCTGCGAAAATGATGTTCACTCTTACGGTAATCTGCCGGGCCTTAAGTTTACAAGAACAAAGACAATTGGCGCTGGTGACGAGCTTTGCGATTTTAAGATGGAGCTGGTGAAGTAGTGCAAGAAGCCTTTCAACTTTTTTTTGGTAACGGAGATTTGCAGCTGTCGGCTGGTGAAAAAGATTTGTGTGGTAACGTAATCATTCTTGAAAATGATATTGAACATAAGGCCCCGGATGGTGAAATTGCTTTTTTCCTTTTTGTAGATCCCACTTCACATTTTGCAGGAGAAGTTCAGCTTTCCAAGTTGAATCTGGACGAACGTATTTTACAGATTCTTCATAATGTTGATAGCTTTAAGCACCTGGGCGCCCGTGTAAGTGAGCTTGCAGATAAATACAGTTACTCAGAAAGTTATCTTACACATCTTTTTAAAAAAGAAACCGGGATTGCACTAAAAAGTTATCTTTTGATGCGGCATTCCCTGTCGTGTTCACGGTTTTACGATTGATAAAAAGCTTCAGAAGGGTGCTATGACAGGTTTTGTTTATAGAAATGCTCCGAAGAATGTTTTTCACAGCTGGGTAGAAGTTTACTTTGAAGATAAATGGTATGAACTTGAAGCTTTTATCCTTGATAAAAAATATCTTGATAATCTTCAGAAAATAAACAGTTCGTGCACAGGAAGTTTTTGCGGCTTTGGCTGCGCGGTCAAAGATTTTAAAAATCCCGTTATAGATTTTGACAGGAATAATACATATATCCAGAGCGAAGGAATAAATCAGGACTTTGGCGTATACGACAGCCCTGATGAACTTTTACAGGAACATGGACAGGAGCTGGGCCGTATGAAAAAGTTTGCCTACAGACATCTTGGCATACATTTAATGAACAGGAACGTAAAGAAAATCAGAAATTATAAGTGAGGTGTGATAAAAGTTTTAATAATCCTTAGGCAGCACACCAAATTTCTTCACAAAGGATTTTGAGAAGTGGCTCATGTTGGTGTAGCCTGACAGTTGGGCTGCTTCTGAAATCTGTATGTCGTTTTCCTGTAAAAGGTGAGCGGCGTATTCAAGGCGTTTGTCCTGAACATAAGAGTGCAGGGAAGTGGCATACATTGCTCGGAACACTCTGTTTAATTTGCTTATGCTCATTCCAAGCTCGTCGGCAATAGACTGGGCATCGTATTCAAGAGCAGGGTTTCGCTGAATTTTTTCGCGAAGACTTTCAACTCTTTCGACATCATTTTTGTTTGGTTGAGGAAGTCGTTTTATTTCATCTGTTTTGTGATAGGCTATTCCATAAAGGACAAGGGCTGTAAGCTCAATCATTTTTCCTTCGGTGTAAACGCCTTCGTATTCCTTGAAGCGGTCGGCTGTGTCTATTTCGGAAAGGACGCGGTACATCTCCGGTGTAATCGTAGTTTTTGTAACGTGTGTCATAAAATGTTCTTTCAGTTTTGTGATATTCTCATCTGTAAAGTATTTTGAAAGCAGTTCCTGAAAGTAGGGTGTCGGCATCTGAAGATTTTTGAAAACAAAGTTTGCACCAGCCTCGTAAGTCATTGCTGTGG
>JAEETM010000047.1 GCA_016290335.1 Treponema sp.
GCTGGGATTCCTGGTGGAATGATTCTTCCGCTTTACAATGAGCTTAACCGCTCTTCAATCAAACACATTCTGGTACGACACGAACAGGCTGCAGGTTTTATAGCACAGGGAATTGCACGCACAACTGGAAAACCGGCTGTTTGTATGGCAACAAGCGGCCCGGGCGCAATGAATCTTCTTACTTCAATTGCAGATGCCCGCATGGATTCAGTTCCAGTTATTGCAATTACAGGTCAGGTTAATACAACACAGATTGGTACCGACGCCTTTCAGGAAGCAGATACCTTTGGCCTTTCCTTTCCAATCACAAAGCATTCAATTCTCGTAAAAAATACAGCAGAACTGATTGAAGCAATTCACAAGGCTTTTGAAGTTTCTGTTTCTGGGCGTCCGGGACCTGTTCTTATTGATGTTCCACGCGATGTTCAGTTCAAAGAAATTGATATAACAAAAGCCCAGCTTGAAGCTGCCGCAAAAAAAGCCGCAGAGTTTTTGTCAGGTAAAGCTTCCTGCCTGAGTGGCTGCAGCGTAAAGTTCCATGCAGACAAAGAAGAGTTTGCCCAAAAGCTTGGCATGATGAGTGATGCACTTGCTTCAAGCAAAAAGCCTGTTCTTTTCTGCGGTGGAGGCTGTAATTCTCCAGAAGCAGCTGATGGAATTAAAAAGCTTACAGATGCATACAAAATCCCGGTTGTAACAAGCCTTATGGGACTTGGCTGTATACCGGAAAGCTCAGAATGTTTTATCGGTATGGTTGGTATGCACGGAAGCTATGCTTCTAACGTTGCAATGCACGATGCAGATTTAGTTATTGCTGCCGGTGTTCGTTTTGATGACAGGGCAACCGGTCTGGTAAAGCAGTTCTGCCCGAATGCAAAAATTATCCATATTGATATTGATGCAGCTGAAATTGATAAAATCCTTGAAAGCTCAATTTCTATTGTTGCCGATGTTGAATCTGTTCTTCCGGCTCTTGCAGAGTTGATAAAAGAAAAGAAGGTTATTGCTGACAAAACCTGGCTTTCAAAGCTTCACGATATTAAAAACAAAAATGATTCTGTAACGCTTGGTCGCCCGAAAAACGAAAAGCTCAAGAATCCACGCGAAATGATTGCACGTTTACCGGAGCTTGCACAAAAGGCTGGTGTAAAGGCTGATAAGCTTATAGTTACTACTGATGTTGGACAGCACCAGATGTGGGCAGCTCAGTACTATCCTGTAGAAAAGCCGCGCACTTTCCTTACTTCGGGCAGCCTTGGTACAATGGGCTTTGGTCTTCCTGCTGCAATTGGTGCGAGCCTTGCAAAACCGGACAGCAGAATTGTCTGTATAAGCGGCGACGGTTCAATTATGATGAATCTTCAGGAGCTTGCAACTCTTTCTGAGCTGAATCTTCCTGTTACAGTTATAGTTTTGCAGAACGGTACTCTTGGTATGGTTTACCAGCAGCAGAAGTTTCTTTTTGACAAAAATTACAGTGCTTCGGTTTTTGATTATGTTCCTGACTTCCTTAAAATTGCTGAAGGTTTTGGAATTGAAGCTGTAGATGCTGATAATGATGATGAATGGTACAAAAAAGCCTTTGATCCGAAACGAAAGAACAAGCCGTGCTTTGTAAAGCTTACAATCGATTCCGAAGAATCAGTTCTTCCTTTCGTTCCAGGCGGCCGTGCAAATATCGACGCAATCAAATAGCGATAGCGAACCTGTAAGTTTTTTCTAGACCGCTAACTATTTCATGGTTCGCTTCAAGTTTTGCTATGCAAAACTTGTGGCACTGATTCAGTTGACGCTTTCGCTAGCTTTTGTAATGGTAAGGAAGCTTATTTCACTCTTCCACTCGAATACAGTCTCATTACAGGCGGCAAGCAGCAGGTTTACAATTTTCTGTAAATCTGTTCCGCCGAGTGCCTGGTAAATCTTTGAACCGTAAGCAGAACTTTCAGAAGAGAACCATTTTTCAATTTCGCCCGGTGTAATTCTTCGTTTTTCTTTAATTTCCTGTGAAGCAACCTTTACGGCAAAATCCTTCTTTCGGAACATGTTTGCAATAAAAAGTCCGTCCCAGGAGAAAAGAGGATTTTCGCGGTCGCCAAAGAACTCCTGCTCAGCTTCTTCCATTTTATCAAGAATGCTTCTAAACGGTTCAAGTGATTGCGGTGTAAGAATCTGTTTTCGGACAAGCTCGCTTATGTGCTGACCATGGCATGGAATCTTTTGCGAAATAATAATCTTAAAGCCTTCTGCAAGCGGACTTTCAATGGTAACATTTTCATCTTCATCCGGCTTTGGAGAAAGGATTCCCTGGAGAGATTCTGCAAGAGCTATAATTGCAGGTTCAGAAGAAAACGGGTCGGTAAAGAAGATTCTGTCAAAAACTGTACCGCTGTATTGGAAATCAAGAATAAGATTATAAAAATCCTTTGGAGTTAAGAAATCTGTAGAAATGGATTGTCCGCGTGCTTTTAAGATTGGGCGGTCAAGGCTTCCAAGTGTTCTGCCGTACTGCTCAAGAATCTGCATGCCTTTTTCTGTTTTACATACACCGCAGGTTACACCTTCCGGAGTTTTTCTTGCAATTTCCCAGAGCAAAAGTCCGCTGTCGGCATTCCAGACAAGGCAGCGGTGATGGCGTGCAAGCTGTGCCATGGAAGTCATTGTGTTTCTTATGTTTAAAAGGATTTCTGCCCTGTTTGAATCAAGCCTCTGCTGCCAGAAACGGTCGGCACGGTTTAGCGCAAGCTCCTTTGCATTATCTTTAGGACTGAATGTAAGGCTTTCTTCGGTTTTTGTTGTGCCACTCTTAAAATGCTCGTTTATCCACCATTCCGAAATTGGATTTTCACCGAACTCCGAAGGATCTGTGCTTTTTGGAAGGGCAGTGTAAACATTGCGTGAGCCTGTAGTTTCCGGCGAGGTTGCAAGCTCTTCTGAAGTATACTGTTCGGAGCTTTGAGCTTTATCCAGAATAGAAGCAATCTGAACTTCGCGGCGGGAAAGTACTTCATCACGGATTGTACCTTCGTAGCCCTGTGTGCTTGGAGTGTAGAAAACTCTTCCCATAAGGGTGTCCGGCAGATATTGCTGTGCAATCCAGTGGTCTCTGTAAGCATGAGGATAAAGATAGCCTGCTCCATGGCCAAAGCCTTCTGCATCGCGGCTGGAATCTTTAAGGTGATTTGGAACCTCGGCATCTTCTTTTTCTATTGCTGAAAGTGCATCGAAAAAGGCCATAGAGCTGTTTGATTTAGGTGCAGTAGAAAGATAAAGTGCTGCATGTGCTAAAAAGTAGCGGCCTTCGGGCATACCAACACGGTCATAAGCTTCTGCACAGGCATTTACAACTGCAATTGCATTCGGGTCGGCAAGTCCTGTATCTTCACAGGCAGAAATAAGCATTCGCCGTAAAATAAAATGCGGGTCTTCTCCGGCGGCAACCATTCTTGCAAGCCAGTAGCAGGCAGCATCTGGGTCTCTTCCACGCAGAGATTTTATAAAAGCACTTATAATATCGTAGTGATAGTCGCCGTCGCGGTCGTAAAGGACAACCTTTTTTTGAATAGATTCTTCTGCGGCTTCTTTGGAGATGTAGATTTTTGAGCCGTAAGCAGGCACAGGTGGTTGAGCCATTGGGTCCCATTTTTCGGGGGTGGTTTCCACTGCTAGTTCAAGTGCGTTCAAAAGGGAACGGGCATCTCCGTTGGCGGTTTCAATAAGATGTTCCAGGGCACCTTCTTCAAACTCAATTTTCCAGTGACCGTAACCGCGTTCAACATCTGTGAGTGCCTGTTCTGCGGCTTTTTTTAAATCATCGCTTGTGAGCGGTTTAAGCTGGAAAACACGTGAGCGTGAAACAAGAGCCTTGTTTACTTCAAAAAAAGGATTCTCGGTAGTTGCGCCAATAAGAATAATTGTGCCGTTTTCTACCCACGGTAAAAGTGCATCCTGCTGCGATTTATTCCAGCGGTGAACTTCATCTACAAAAAGAATTGTACGGCGGTTATAAAGCGTATTGTAATCTTCCGCCTGTTTAATTGCATCCCTTATTTCTTTAACACCCGCAAGTACAGCGTTCAGGGTGATAAAATGGGAACGTGTGTGATTTGCAATAACCTTTGCGAGTGTTGTTTTACCGGAACCCGGCGGACCATAAAAAATAATCGAAGTTATCTGGTCTGCGGCAATGGCACGGCGTAAAAGTCGGCCTTTTCCAACAATGTGGTCCTGACCTATATATTCATCAAGGTTGCGGGGCCTCATTCTGGCGGCAAGAGGTTCTGTTGAGTTCTTTGCCTGTTGGAATAAACTGTCTTCCATCTTTTAGATTAAGCCTCGCTTGTTTATTGTTCCTGCTCCGTTATTCGCAGTTCCAGTTTCCTCTGTCAGGGTAGTAAGCCCATAAGCCAATGTTGTCAAAAGAAGTTCCTGCCGAAGAACCTGTACCCTTAAATGTAATTGAAGAATAAATAATATTTTCTTCTTCTTCCTTTTCAGGATCAACTGCGAGCAGTGTAAGAATCTGATATGAGTATGAAAGCTGAACAGAAGCATTTGTTCCAAAAGAAGTAAGAGTTGTAGCAGGAATGCCATCCGTAAGCTTTGCTTTTACAATACCACCTGCATTTGAAGTTGCAACTGAATAATCTCCACGTCCAATGAGAATAGAATCCTTTGTAACGGCAAGAGATGAAATTATTTCCCCGCAGGAAGTTTTTGTTTCTCCAAGAGTTGTATTTCCATCCTTTATATAAAGATAAGCCAGTTCTGATGTAGAAGGATGATAATCTTCTGCGGAATCTTTTCGGGAACTTGTTGAGCGTGCAAAATAAAGAATTGTAGGGTCGGCTGCTGCAGTTTCGTTTGTTGTTACTGCAATTGAGTCGAAGAAGTAATAGTCATTATTAAAATAAGCTACAGAATCAATGTTAACAGGAGAAGCTGCAGATGAATTTTTGATAGTGGCAATGGTATCTTTTTCAAAACCTTCAACTTTTGCAAGCTTTATTTCTTCAGCCGCATTAGGATTTCCTTCTGAATCAAGTCCTTTAAGCTCAAAATAACAGTCTCCACCAGCTTTTCCCCCTTTATTGTTTCCACGCACAAAAACCCGGCGGTGTGCAGGATTTACAGAGTTTGTAGAAAAAACATTAAAATGAGAAAAATAGATTCTTATTTTGTTTACTTCTTCGTAAGTATAGGGGAATATGTCAGTGTCAAACTTAACTTCTTTCCAGCTGCCGGATATTTTGCCATCCTCAGCAGTGAGCTTTGCAGCCCAGATGTAGGTATGATTTGGATAAGAATAACCGTCAATATATTCGTGAGAATAATCAGTCGTAACAAGATAAAGAGTATCCTTATCTGCAAGAACCTTTAAGATTGCCTGTCCCACATGTTCGCCTTTTCCATCACCACTATAATAAGAAAACTTATGCAGCTCAAAAGGCAAATCTGAATAAACCTTCCAGGAAGAATTATTGCTGTCTCTTACATTTCCAGTTTTTGCAAGCTTATAGCGGAGGCCTTCGTTTGCTCCCAGAAAAAGATATTCTTCGCCACTTATTGTATACCGGCAAATTGCATTGATTACGCCCTTTACAGTAGATTGTTCTGGTTCAACATCTTGGCGAATGTTATAGAAGACTGCATTAAAACAGGAAGTAAAAGTAAAAGCAGTCAGAATTGCAGCTGTTATAAATAATAATCTATTCTTTTTCATATAATTCCTTTTTTCGGTGTGATTAGAAGTGATAGCGGGCGCCAATGTTTATGCCCAGAAACTGTCCTTTAGCGTTCTTTGAGCTGTCTCCCTTTACCCATTGCTGAATAAAGTTATAATTACAGGTAATTCCCATAGAGAAAGGCTCTGTAAATCTGTAGAAAACTCCGGCAGAAGCACCCAGCGAGAGAGAAGGAAAGTTATCTATATTCTGCCAGGTTTCGTAAGCCATGCCTACAGTAAAATAGCAGGGAAACTCAAAATTACCAATACTTGGCTGAGCAAGCAGTCCAAAGCAGAGAGGAAGTGTTACAAGAATTTTGTTTCCCACAGAAACATTGTAAGAGGCTGTAAGTTCAAAACCAAGTGCAAACCAGTTGTTCAAAAACTTGTAGTAGCCGGCATTTACATCTCCACCAGGATAAAGGGTTCCGTTTCCTTTTTTTACACTGCCACCAAAATCTAATGGTATGTATACACCAAGCCCAATTTTTAAGAACTGGTCTCCGGCACCATTTTGTTCGTAAATATAATCGTCTATATATTCATCACCCTCATTATCATCTGCAAAAGCAATTCCTGTGAAGATTATGAGTGTAAGAAGAATTGAAAGAAGTTTTTTCATATTGCTCCATTTTTTATTTTATAATATCTTTCTACTATACAGTTTTTGCTGTCTTGTTTCAATAAACATCGGGAAACCGTAAAGTTACAGTGATGAAAACAGGTGTCACTTAGAAAAAAAAGGAGCGAATGATGAGCGCAGTTATTATTGATGGAAAACAGATTGCCGCTGATGTTAGGGCTGATGTTGCCGCTAAGGTTGCAGAATTAAAGAAAAAAGGCCTTGCGCCTTGCCTTGCAGTTATATTGGTTGGAGAAAATCCTGCAAGTGTAAGCTATGTTACCGGTAAACAGAAGGCTCTTGCAGAAGTTGGAATGGTAGACCGTTCTGTTCATCTGCCGGAAACTACAACAGAAGCCGAGCTTTTAGAGCTGATTGCTTCGCTCAATGCAGATGCTTCTGTTCACGGAATCCTTGTTCAGCTGCCTCTTCCAAAGCATATTAATGAAGAAAAAGTACTTCTTGCAATAAAGCCTGAAAAAGATGTTGACGGCTTTCATCCGGTAAATGTTGGAAACCTTGTTATTGGTAAAAAAGCATTTTTGCCTTGTACACCGCACGGAATCATAGTTTTACTGCAGAAAATGAGAATTGAAACCTCCGGTAAGCACGCAGTTGTAATAGGACGTTCAAACATTGTTGGAAAACCTGTTTCTCTGCTGCTTGCCCGCAAGGATACAAACTGCACTGTAACAATGTGCCACACCGGTACTAAAAATATGGCAGAAATTACAAAACAGGCAGACATTATCGTAGTTGCATCCGGCCATCCACATACACTTACAGCAGATATGGTCAGCGATGGAGCTGTTGTAATTGATGTTGGCGTAAACAGAATACCGGATGCTACTAAAAAATCAGGCTTCAGGTTGATTGGTGACTGCGATTTTGATGACATTAAGGAAAAGGCTTCGTTTATTACACCTGTTCCGGGCGGCGTTGGACCAATGACAATTGCAATGCTTATGTTTAATACACTGGAAGCTGCGGAGAATACAATAAATTAAGAAAGTGTGAGGTAAAAGGTGAAGGATATACAAAGTGAGCGTGATACCAGAAAAGTTCCCCTTCAAAAGGTTGGAGTTCGCGATGTAAAGTACCCGGTAACGGTGCTTGATAAAGAGCATAAAACACAAAGTACAACTGCTACAGTAGATTTGTTTGTGAATCTTCCGCACAACTTTAAGGGAACGCACATGTCGCGTTTTATAGAAGTTTTCCATAAATATCACACAAATCTTACAATGCTCCATTTTCTGGATATGCTTGAAGAAATGCGCAGAAAGCTTGATGCCCAGAAAGCGTATGGTTCGGTGAGCTTCCCTTATTTTATAGAAAAAGAAGCACCGGTTTCTGGAATTGCCTCTATTATGGAATATAACTGCTCTTATGAAGGCGAGGTTGAAGAGGCAGAGGAAATGTCTGCACTTGATTCAGGTGACGGTTCTGTCAGTGATATCCGACACTTTTACGTTACGGTGGAAGTTCCAGTTGCAACGCTCTGTCCGTGTTCAAAAGCAATAAGCGATTATGGAGCACATAATCAGCGCGGTTATGTAAAGGTTCGCCTTTTATACAAGGATTTTTTCTGGATTGAAGATATAATTTCTGTGATAGAGGATGCGGCTTCTACACCGCTGTACACGCTGCTCAAACGTCAGGACGAAAAGTATGTAACAGAGCATGCTTATGATAATCCCCGTTTTGTAGAAGATGTTGTGCGCGAGGTTTATCTTGGATTAAAGAAAATGGGCTTCCCGTATTTTTCGGTAGAAGCTCAGACCGAAGAAAGCATTCATAATCATAATGCGTATGCATACACGGAATATAATGGAAAAGAATAGGATTAATTTATGACATATTTTTTTGAAACGTATGGCTGCCAGATGAATATTGCGGAATCGGCGGCGATTGAACAGCTGCTTTTGTCGCGTAACTGGATTAAGGCCGAAGATGCACAGGTTGCTGATCTAGTGATTATAAACACTTGTTCTGTACGCGCTACTGCAGAGAACAGAATTTTTGGGCGACTGGGCTGGTATTCAGGACTTAAGGCTGTACGTTCCTGCGATAAGAGTGCAAAGGGAAAGTTTCTTGAAAAGGCTGTTGAATATGTAAAGGATGGACCAAAACCTCTTACTCTTGTTGTTACAGGTTGTATGGCAGAACGACTCTTAAAAACATTGCAGAAGGATTATCCCTTTATTGATTATGTAGTGGGAACCTATGCAAAGCAGTATTTTGGTCAAATTATAGGAGCAATGGAAAAGCATACGGTAGCAGGCCAGCTTGATGATGATGTGCCTTACGAGTTTGCTCCTCTTTCTTTAGAGCCGGGTGCCTTTACTGCCTTTGTTCCGATTATGCACGGCTGCAATAATTTCTGTACTTACTGCATTGTTCCGTATGTTCGCGGGCGTGAGTGCAGCAGACCGGTGTGCGAGATTTTAAAAGAGATTGATGTGCTTTCCAGTTATGGTGTAAGAGAAATTACACTGCTGGGGCAGAATGTGAACAGTTACCAGGAAATGTATGATTCAGTTGCGGGGCGTTACGGGGAGCAGACTGAAAAGAATACCCCGTTAGAAGGGGTAGCGGACAAGACCGGAGCGAACGAAGTGAGTGAGAACTTGGGAGCGAGGGGAAGACTTTCCCCTTCTGGACTTGTTGATTTTGCGGGACTTCTTCAGATTATTGCAGACCATTTGCGCGAGACAAAATCAAGCATCGAGTGG
This sequence comes from Treponema sp., assembly GCA_016290335.1. The sequence continues at coordinate 9,080 of JAEETM010000047.1, forward strand.
GTGCGCTTTATGTCGAGCCATCCTAAGGATTTATCGGATGCGGTAATTGAGGTGATTGCGAAGGAGCCGGTTTTGTGCCACCACATTCATCTGCCGGTGCAGCACGGTTCGAGTGAGATTTTAAGAAGGATGAACCGCCGTTACACCCGCGAGCAGTATCTGGAGCTTGTTGCAAAAATCAAAAAGGCAATTCCTGATGTTTCGCTTACTACCGATTTGATGATGGGCTTTCCTGGCGAAACTGAAGAAGATGTTGAAGCGGTGCTTTCTTTGATGAAGGAAATCCGCTATGAAAATGCTTTTATGTATTATTACAATCCGCGAGAAGGAACTCCTGCTGTAAAAATGGAAGACCAGATTGATGAAGAAGAGAAAAAGGCTCGTTTGCAGCGTGTGATTGATTTACAGCTTAAGATTACAGCCGAAGAGATGCAGAAGCGTGTTGGCACTGTTGCAAAGGTTCTTGTAGAAAGCGTGAGCCGCGATAATAAGGATGAGCTTCTTGGAAAAACGGAGCAGGATGAAAGAGTTGCATTTAAAGCAGAAAAATCTTTGATTGGAACGTTTGTTCGTGTTAAAATAGAAGCATTATCGGGGAATACTTTTAGAGGAACTTTGCTTTAAGGGGTTTTATATGATTTTGACAATGATTATAACGATTGCGGTGGCGGTTATGCTGGCGGTATTTATCGGGAAGAATCTTGCATACAGCACGTCTATCTGGTTTTTTAAGGATTTTGGTGAAACTAATGTTGCTGTAATTGTACTGATAACTTTTGCGGCCGGAATTGTATTTGCGCTTTTGTGCATTCTCCTTGGAAAAATCATAAAGGATTCTAAGGCTGTTGAAAAAGAAAACGAAAAGGCAAAGATTATAAAAGAAGTAAAAAAAGAAAATAAAAAGGGTCTTAAGGATAATAACGAAAAGACTGGCGTTCAAAAATCAGCTGAAGTAAAGCCTCTTGAGTCAAAGAATGATGAAGCAAAAGCTACGCAGACAAAAGCTGGTGAAAAAAAAGGCGGATTTTTTGAAGGGCTCTTTTCTTTTGGTTCTAAGGATAAGGCTGCTCCAAAGTCTGACGAAAAAAAAGATGAGGCTGATAATGGAAAAGCAAATGTCTAGACTGAACTTCAAGAACCTTACAGCTCTAATTTTCTTCTTTGTTTGTCCGGTCTGGCTTTTTTCTGCTGAATTAAAGGCTAAGGATATTTCACTTGAAGCGGCTCGTCAGGGTTCTGTAACAGAATCTATAGAATATATTAAAAAACAAATCACTACGCTTACTTCTCCTGCAGAAAAGCGTTCAACTTTAATTTTTTTGGCTTCGCTGCAGGAACAGTTTTCTATGTATGATCAGGCGCAGAAATCTTACGTAGCGGCGGCTGGTATTGCTTCTCCTGATGCGGAAGGTATGCCAAAGAGAACTAACGAACAGCTTGTTCTTGATGCGGTTCGCTGTGCCTTGTGTACAGGCGATTCTGCAACTGCCGACAGCTACCTTAATTCTGCGGTTCGTAATTCAAGAAATCCGGAAATTATTGCCTATGTAAAGCTTTATGCTCAGTGGAGTGCTCTTTGCGGGGCAGAATCAACTGAAGATTTGAATGAGCCGCTGGAAATCCTAAAGGCTTATTTGAACGTAAGTTCTATGGATTCTGTAAAGCCTGTAATTCTTTTGACCCTCTGGTTTATTACCGGCGAAGAAGCTTATTCAAAACGAATTGTTACTGATTATTCAAAATCGGTGGAAGCGGCAATTGTAAATGGTGATGTTCAGCTACTGCCGGTTCCTTTCTGGTTCTTTGTTCCTAAGACCGGGGTTGCTCAGCAGGGAACAGGAACTTTTTCATCAGTAGCGACAACTGTTACATCTAGTTCAACTTCAACTGCAGGGGCTTCAACATCATCTTCAACAGCAACTGCGACTACTTCTGCGGGCAGCCCGGACAATTCAAATACATCTGGTACACCAAATCAGCACACTTTTACAAAATGGCAGCTTGGTCTTTTCCGTACAGAAAGCAATGCAACTTATCTTGCAGACGAGCTTAAGAAAAAAGGATTTGCTGCTTATATCACTACAGAAAAACGTGCAAGCGGAACAACCTATTATATTGTACTTGTTAACGAAAATGCAGATAAAGATATTGCAGACCGTTTGAGAAGTGCAGGTTATGACTGCTATCCTGTAGATTAAAATCAAAATACATTTAATTAGGGGGATTTTATGTCTAAAATTGCTCAGAAGATTATGGCGCAGAAAATCCGTAGTGCATTTGGTGCTGCTGATAAAAAACGTGACAGTGAGAAAACTTCTCCTGCTGATGTAATTCGTTTTGACAATATCCGCTATGGGGACGGTAAGCCTGAAAAATGGCAGCTGCTTGATGTATATCGCCCGAAGACTGGCACGATTGGAGCAACTGAAAGCACTGAAAACACTGAATCCCCGGGGGTCTTTGAAAAGCTTCCTGTGATTGTAAATGTTCACGGTGGTGCCTGGGTTTATGGCGACAAAGAAGTTTATCAGTTTTATTGTATGAGTCTGGCTCAGCGTGGTTTTGCAGTAGTAAACTTTTCGTACAGGCTTGCACCGGAAGTAAAGTTCCCTGCATCCCTGGAAGATACAGAAAAGGTTTTTAACTGGATTACAACCAATGCAGAAAAATATGGTTTTGATTTGAATAATGTTTTTGCGGTTGGTGATTCGGCTGGTGCTCATATTCTTACATTGTATGCTTCGGTATTGACGAATAAAGAATATGCTTCAAATTACAGCTTTATTTATACTGAAAAAAATCTTAAGCTCCGTGGTGTTGCCCTTAACTGCGGAAAATACGAAATGGCAGAAGGTCTTGAAAAGGATAAGGGAGCACAGCTTCTTTTGGAAACACTTTTGGAAGGAAAGATTACAAAAGAAAAGCTTGAGCTTTTGGATGCTTCTGCTCATATTACGGTTGCTTTCCCTCCAGCATTTGTAATGACTTCGCTTGGCGATTCAATGAAGCCACAGACTCCGGTAATAAATAAAGCGCTTGAAGCTGCCGGAGTAAAGTATGAATATCACTGTTATGGAACAGAAGAAAAACCTCTCTGGCATGTTTTCCATTGTGATCCGCAGTTACCGGAAGCAATTATCTGTAATGATGAAGAGTGCGGATTTTTTAAGAGTCTGATAAAATAAAGCTGATTAGAAAGAGTGTAAAATAAATGAAGCGGTGTCATTATTTTCTTGACATCGCTTTTTTATTGTACTAAAATGACATTGTATCATTTTATAAAAGTGATACATTTTTCACATGTAAGAGTGACAGTATGTCATTATTCAGGAGTAAGTATGCTATGCCAAAGGTAAATGATGAATATTATAAGAAGAAGCGTGAAGAAATAATTGAAGCTGCCTACAGAGTGTGCACAAGAAAACCTATTGCCTCTATTGATATGAAAGATGTGATTAAAGAGGGTGGCTTTTCTCAGGGAGTAATTTACAGATATTACAAAGAGCTTGATGAAATATTGCGGGATCTTGTAATTACAATAAATGAAAAAAATAGAATTGATAAGCAGCTGGATTTAATTTTTCAAAAAGCTGATTTGACTGACTGGAAAAAAACAATTACGAATGTTTTTAAAATGCTTGCTGATTATATAACAGGAGTAGGTGTAGATTTACTAAAGATTTCTTTATACAGCGATATGCTTGCAATAAGTGATCCTGAGAGGGCAAGAAAAATTGCAGAACATTTGGGAAAAGAAGATCAGAGCCCTTTGCTTTATTTTATAGCAGAATTAAGTAAGTATTTACAAAAAGTAATTAAAGAAAATGAACTAAAACCATCGCACTTTGTAGATGAAATGATTCAATTTGTTGTGGTTACCTATCAGGGAATTCAATCGGGATATGTACTGGCAGAATGTTTTGAATCCCCTCAATTAAAAAACAAATATAAACCAAAGAAAATGTTTGCCTTTCTGGCAGAAGCTTTAATTGCAATGATGGAGGAGAAAGATGACTGATTATTGGCGCGAAACTTTCAGCTACTTTGGGTTGTACAAAGAAATGAGTAAGGTAAAAAAAGTATTTACACCGGAGTATTTTAATTACAGTAAGCCTGAGGATGGAAAAGCCGGAAATAAGGAAAAATACTTTTTGTATTATGAACCGGAAACTGTTGTGAGTGATAAAATTGTAATCTGGATTCACGGTGGCGGATGGAATGCAGGGAATCCAAAATATTTTGATTATGTTGGGCAGTATATGGCGGGCGCGGGCTACAGGTTTATTTCGCTTGGTTACAGATTGTCAACGCAGGTAAAGTATCCGTGCCAGATTGAAGATGTTTGTGAAGGCTTTAATGCAGCAGTTGATTTTCTGGGTAAAAAAGGAATTGATACTTCAAAGATTGTTGTTAGCGGTCCATCTGCGGGTGCGCACCTTTCTTCAATAATGTGTTACAGCAAGGCTGTCCAGGAAAAATATGGTGTAGATATTTCACCAGTTATTGGCTACGTAGGATTTGGAGGTCCGTACAGCTTCAGGGAAGATCAGACTTCTACACTCAGGATGCTTTCAAATAATCTGTTTAAAAAAGGTGATGATAAAAAAACTGGCGAGCCATTAAGCTTGATGTCTAAAAATAATATTCCTATGCTTTTAATTCAGAGTAAACATGACGGAATTGTTGGTTTTGAATGTGCAGAAGATTTTGCAAAAAAAGCAGAAGAGCTTGGAAATAAGTGTGAGATTTACAGTGTTGAAGATAAAAAGAATACACATTCCTGGTATACTGCCGGCCTGTTCTTGGAAAGTCGAGAAGAAAATAAAACTCTTGATAAGTTTCTCGGCTGGATAGAGCAGTTGTAATTTTAATATGACATTGAATTGTCATATTTTTGTGTTATAATTATTTCATGCAGATAGATCAACTTTTTGAACTTGTCTATGTTCTTATTGAAAAGAAACAGGTAACTGCTAAAGAAATGGCAAAGAGGTTTGGAGTTTCTACCCGGACAATTTACCGCTGGGTGGAAGCTCTTTCTGTATCTGGAATACCTGTTTATGCTTTAACTGGACGTGGCGGTGGAATTGCAATTTCTGAAAATTATACTCTTGATAAAACTGTGCTTTCGGAAGAAGAACGGCTTGAGCTTGTTTCAAGTGTAAAAGCTTTGGACAGCTTAAGCGGAAGTGGGGCTACGGGCGAAAAGCTTTCACGGTTAGTTCCAAGTAATACTGACTGGCTTGAGGTTGACTTTTCACCGTGGAGTCCTGAAGGGCAGGGAGTACGTCAGCTTTTTGGAACCTTGCGTGAATGCATTTTGAAAAAGAGACAGGTTGAGTTTGATTACTTTGGTGGAAACGGTAAAACTGAACATAGATGTGTACACCCGTGGAAGCTTGTATACCGCGGACAGGCGTGGTACTTGTTAGGCTGGTGTAATACGCGGAAAGCTGAGCGATATTTTAAGTTGAGCAGAATGGTAAAGGTTGAACAGACTGGGCGTGCTGCAAATGTGATGATGAGAAAAACAGATCACGAGGAAAATGAAAAACCAGCCACTGAAAAAAATCCTGTGCTTATAAAAATCAAAGCGAAAATTTCTGCGGGAAAAGCATTTTATCTTTTAGATTCTTTTGCCTGCTCAGAAACAAAAACTATGAGTGATGGAAGTCTTAACGTAACTTTTACAGCGCCTGATACTGACTGGCTTGTTGGAAATCTGCTGGGGTATGGAGCTGATTTGAAAATAATTTCACCAAAAAGGATTCGGGATGAAGTAATAAAGCTGGCAGAGGAGGTGTTGAAATTATGAAAGAATATATTGCAAAAGTTTTTTCAGAAGAAAAATATTCACTTGGAGAATCACCGTTTTATGATCACAGGACTAAAACTGTTTCCTGGGTTGATATAAGCGAAGGTAAGTTTTATACGGTTGGCGACGATGGAAAGGGTGAAATAAAATCATACAATTTTGGACAGGCAATTGGAGCGGCGGTTCCGGCAGAAAAGGCGGGAAGTTATGTTGTTGCAGGAACGGATGGATTGTATCTGCTTGAGGGTGGAAAATCACGGCTTATAAAAGAGCTTACAGAGTTTTATGAATCGTACCAGCGGTCGAATGATGCAAAAGCGGATGCGGCCGGAAGATTGTGGTTTGGATCTTCTGTTGATGATGGTGTACACGAAGCAAGCGGTAATCTGTTTTGTATTGATTCTGCGGATGGTGGAAAAATTGAAGTTCGTGAACCAAACACAAAAATCTCTAATGGAATGGCCTGGAGCCAGGACCATAAAAAGTTTTATTTTTCAGATACATTGCAGTATGCGGTTTTTGAATATGATTACGATTTGGAAAGTGGAATGATTTCTAACCGCAAGGTTTTGTTCAGAACGGAAAAAGGCTGTGGTTTTACAGACGGCATGTGTATTGATGCGGATGATAATCTCTGGGTGGCATTTTGGGAAGGAAGCCGCATTGAACAGCGAAGTACAAAGAATGGAAGCCTTCTTGCAACCGTAAAGGTGGATGCTCAAAATGTAACTTCGTGCTGTTTCATTGGAGATAAGCTTGATACTCTTTTTATCACAACATCCGGGAGAGGATTAAATGGAAAATACGATGGCTGTCTTTTTACCTGCAAGGTTGAAGCGCTTGGCGTAAAATGTGATTTTTGTAAAGTTTAATTACTTTACATCTTTCAGTTCTTTTCTCAGGTCGCCCCATTTTCCAAGGAATCGGCCATCAGTTGTACAATATGAAAGCTCCCCACAGGCAATTACAGGATTTGCCAGCTTAAGGCGCTCAGGGAACGGAACGTTTTTATCCATCAGATTTTCTTCAACAAGTACATTGCAGATTTCGCAGACAAAAAGGTCAGAGCCTTCGGCAAGATGGATTTCCTTTAAAACACGCAGCTCGTAATTCACAGGGCTTTCGGCAATCAGCGGAACGTCAAGAACATTTCCATGCTCGATTGTTGGAGAAAGCTTCATTTTATCTTTTACTGCGCGGCCTGAAGTACAGCCGTAATAATCAGCCAGAGGTAAAAGCTTTTCGTTTACAAGGTTTGCAGAAAAAACACCGGTTCTCCGGATATTGTCTTTTGTCATTTTTTCTTCACCAATGCAGGCCATTACACCAAGATGTGAACCATCCTTACCATCAACGTTAATATAACTGAACCAGCAGAAAAGTCCGAAATCAGCTGAACCATCCTCTTTTTTGGTTCCATATAAAAACAGAGTCTGCGGACAAAAATCATTATGAAAATTATTTGTTACTTTTGACATTTTTTACCTCCGATATTTTAAAATATTATAACACAGATAAATTACTTTCGTCGTGCTTCTTCTTTCTGGATTGCATTCATGTTCGCACGTTCAATTTCGGAAAGCTCAGATAATTCAACCTTATGTGAAGGTTTGTACCAATCCTGTTTTTTGAGCCAGTTATTCAAATCGGCAGATTGGAAAATATTTCCATGGCAGGCGAGGATTATATTCCGCATATATCGAAGCTGCTCATTTGTGAAGAAAACCAATTCTTTTTCTGTGAGACGATCGTTTCCAAGTCTGTAATTCTGGCTGTCAAAATCTCCATACGGAAATGACAGATAATAATTATCAGCAATTTCACATCTGAAGGTATCAAAATAATTTGGAGAAACATTTTTTCTTGTTATAGTGATTTTCTCTCCATTGTTTGTAACTTTTAAATCCTTCCAGGAATCTGCTGTTTTCCATTCGTCGGATTCAATAAAAGCAGTGCGGTCACAAAGAATGACTGAAGTTGCGCTTATATTATTTGTAATTTCTATTGTCTGACTTCCTATTGGATTTTTCCAGGTTCGTCCTGTTCCAAAAAGGTATTCAACTGCTTTCCAATAACCGGCAACACCATAATCACAATCATAATCCACTGATGTTTTTGTTGTTGATTTTGATGGGAATGTAATGTCGCGTACAAACCATAAATCAACAATATCAGCATGATGAACAGGAGTCTTTGTTCCGTTATCTTCGAGGATTTCATATTCAACAGTTTTTCCGTTTACTGTTGTTTTAAAGTTCTTAAGATCAATAGTCGCTGTAGTTCCGTAATGCCATTGAGGAAAACCGACTTTTATTGTTGTAGAATCTCCTTCATTGTAAAACTCAAAATCAACATGCACATGATAAGAACGTGGCTGCATGTCAATTTTAATAACTTCGTTTTTCATTGAAATAGAAGGATGCGCACTGGACTCAGGAGAATCAATCGGAATTATACTTCCACCAGCTGCTTCGATATATGCATCATTTGCATTAAGAAAAATACATAAACCAATTGATAATAAACCAATTAAAAATCTCTTCTTATTCATAATTCAATTATAAAAAAAGAAAAAGATTAAGTCAAAACTTTATTGCCCGTTATACAGAAATAAAAGTTTTTTATAGCTTATAAGCAGATCCTTCCGGTGTTTCCATTTCGTTCGGTGTAAAGATGGCGCTCAGTAACTTTTTCGAGGAATGCTTTGTCGTGGCTGACAACAACGAGTGCACACGAAAGGGATGACAATGCATTTTCCAGGGCAAGTACGCTTGTGATGTCCATGTGATTTGTGGGCTCATCAAGTATTAAAAGAGAAAGCGGTTTTTGGACGGCAAGTGAAATCATAAGCTTCCGGAGTTCGCCGGGACTAACAAGACTTTCTTCTGTGGAGACTTCGGAGGTTTGCTGGAGACTTTCCGGTTCGCTTCCAAGTCTGTACAAGGTAGAAAGTACTTCGCCTCGTTCTTCATCTTCAAGAGCGTTGAACCCGGCGAGAATCTGCTGTTTCTGTTCTTCGGGAATCTCCTGGGGCAGATACATTACTTCTTTTGTTCTGCCGGATTTTTCCAGAATGGAAATAAGGTGTTTTATGAAAAGAGTTTTTCCTGTTCCGTTCTGGCCGGTAAGTGCGATTTTTGCTCCTCGTTCAATTTCCATATGAGGAATGTGAAGAGTATAGGAGCTGTCATCATTTGAGACAATAATGTCTGTTTCTTCAACAACAATTGTTTTTGCAAAGTTAGTTTCTGATAACGAAAAACCTTCTTTACGTTTGAAAGCTTTTTTAATTGAATCTCGGGCTTCTTCTGTGTGATGGAGTTGAGTGTCGAGATGTGCTTTTGCATCACCAGTGCTTCTGTCTTTTCCGCCGAGTCTTGCCACATCGATTTTTCTTTGAGCATCGTGGTCGTTAGGATCAATTGCTTTTTTTGACATACGGCTTTTTGATTTAGCATTTTCTTCTGCAAGCTTCTGGCTTCTTTGCTTTTCTCCTGCGGCTTTTGAATCAAGTCTTTCCCATTCACCGCGGGAACGGTCTGCATTTTGCTGTCGTATTTCAAGAGCTTTTGTAAGTCCTCCCAGGTAAGACTCACAGGCAATACAGTCTCGTCCGCCGGAAAATGCACGGGCCTCATTGAAAAGATAAATGGTGCGTTTGCAGAGTGAATCAGAAAAACTTCGGTCGTGGCTTACCATAATTCCGGTTCCAGAAAAAAGTTTGAGTGTGTCTGAAATCATACGGACTGTGGCTTCATCAAGATGGTTTGTTGGTTCATCCAGAAGGAGAATGGAAGGGCCTTCAGCAAGAGCGCAGGCAATTTGAATACGCTTTTTTTCTCCGCCAGAAAGTGAATCGTAACGGGTTAGCATTTCTTCCGTTACTTGCAGCATAGAGAAAAAGCGGCGTACTTCATTATCATCACTCCAGAAAACAGAAAAAAGATTTTCCGGTATTTGTGAAGTTTCCTGTGGACAATAAATAATTTCACTATTCGCAGTTAATCCACTGTTTGCAATTCGCCCGCTGTCCGGTTCAAGTAAACCTGCAATCAGTTTTAAAAGCGTGCTTTTTCCACAGCCGTTACTTCCGGCAATACAAGTCCAACCATCATAAAACTGGAGAGAAAAATCCTCGAATAAAGTTGAATGAGATGTTGGATATGAAAAATATAGATTTGTGATTTGCAGAGACATTCTGACCCCCTAAAAATAAAATCTCGAAAGAGAAAAAAAGTGGAAATCAGAAAAGTATTTACATCGGCGATGTATCTCCTAAAGAATTGATGCATAATTTTATTATGAAATACTTGGTCGTGTCAATTAGATTTGTTGTGTTAAAAATATGACATACTCTTGTCATATTTTATGTGGTATATTTATTATGTAAAGTGAGGTGATTATGGCATTTGACTATAAGAAAGAATATAAAGAGTTTTATCTTCCATCAGCAAAACCACAGATTGTAAGCGTACCGGAAATGCAGTTTGTTTCTGTAAGTGGAACTGGCAATCCGAATGATGAGGATGGAGAATACAAGAAAGCTCTTGCGGTGTTATATGCAATCTCTTATACAATTAAAATGAGCAAGATGGGAGACTACAGAATTGACGGATATTTTGATTATGTTGTTCCGCCGCTTGAAGGGTTCTGGTATCAGGATGGAATTGACGGTATTGATTACAACCGGAAAGATTTGTTTAACTGGAACGCAGTAATACGTTTGCCAGAATTTGTTACACAAAAAGATTTTGATTGGGCAAAGAATATGGCTGCGTCTAAAAAGGAATTAGATTGTACTAAAGCTAAACTCGTCAAAATAACTGAAGGTGAATGCGTTCAGATTATGCATCTGGGGTCTTATGATGATGAACCTGCTACAATAAAACTGATGGATGAGTTTGCTGTGACTAACGGATATGAGCTTGATTTTTCTAGTGAAAGACTTCATCACGAAATCTATCTTAGTGATCCAAGAAAAACTGCAGCAGAAAAGCTTAGAACTGTAATACGTCATCCGGTAAAGAAAATAATATCGTAAAAAAGAATAGTTTGAAATATATAAGATTTAGATATGAATGAGCTTTTAGAAAACATAGAAAAACTTCATACAACACCAATGGGGGTTGAGCGTATACGAAGGAATCTGGGGCTTGGAGATGATGTGAAGGATGTTGTGGAATGGTGCAGAGAAAGAATAGAGTTAGCAGAAACTAATATTGTGCGGAATGGGAAAAACTGGTATTGCAGAATTGACGGGTGTGTAATTACGGTAAATGCATACAGTTTTACAATTATAACGGCGCATAAGGAGAGATTGTCTGGTCAAGCCAGACAATGACAAAGATGAGAGAGCAGACAATGGTACGGCCGCAGTTTGATGAAATAAAATCTTATACGGAGTTCTCGAAATATTACTGGTACCGGGATGAGTTGAAGGCGATTTGTAAACAGCTTGGAATGGATTCGTCCGGGATGAAAGGGGAGTTAAATCATAATATTGAAGAATATTTTAAGGGGAATCTGATTCGCCCGAAACCTCATGAAGCGGTTCGTTCAAAGACTTCTTCCTGTTCAGATGATATTACACTTACTCTGGAAACCACTTTGCTTGCCTGTAACTTCCGTTTTGCCCAGCGTTTCCGAGAGTTCTTTTCTGAGCAGACTGGAATAAAGAACTTCAAGTTTAATACTGATATGGTTGCAACTGCTAAAAAAGTCCGTGAGACAAATGATGCAAGCTTTACACTTGGTGACCTGCTCGATATTTTTTATGGCAGAAAAACCTATGCACACTATGATAAATCGTGTTTGCAATGGAATAAGTTTGTACAGGATTTTTGTGCTGACCCGGCTGCCAACCAGTTTACAAACAAGCTTAAGGGTGCAGCAATCCTATGGCGCGAAGTTCGTAATTCAACACGTGAAAAAGTTTACGATACAAGTCTGCTGAAAGAGTTTGAGGAAAAGTTAACTCAGGTTTAATTCCATATCGATGCAGGTCCAGTCATCATCAAGGATTTTTACAGTTCTTTCGTTGACTGGTTTGAATCCTAAAGCTTCATAACAGTGTATTGCATTCGGATTATTTTCAAAAACACCAAGCGTAATTTTATCTGCATTAAAATGTTTTTTTGAATAATCAATTGCAAGCTCGAGCATTTTCTTGCCGTTGCCTTTTCCGCGAACTTCTGGAGAAACAATTACAAAGCCGAACCTTACTGTTGATTTTACCTTTTCATCGGGAATAAGAATAAATAAGTGCCCGACAGGATTGTTGTTATCATCAACAGCAGTCATTGGTGTAAAGGTTTCAGGATTCCGGTCACGGTAATTTTCATTAAGTTCATCTCCCTGTAATGGAAACTTACCAATTCTGTCTGCCGACCATTGAAATAAAGTTTTTGAATCCTTAACCCAACTGCAAATTATTTTTGAATCTTCTTTTTCATATTTTCTAAGCTTCATTTGATTTACCTGGAAAATAAGTTTATTGCAATGAATGCTGTGTGTCAAACTATGTATAATTTTTTTTGACTATCTTGCAAAACTGAACAATGTTCAGTATACTAGCACAGTCTTATGAATAAAAAGAATTGTAAGCAGGAACTGATTGATATAACAATTTCTCTAATTAACGAAAATCATGGCGACGTAAATAAAGTTACTATAAGGGATATTACTGCCAGAAGTGGTGTGAGTGTAGGGCTGATAAACTATCACTTTGGTAATAAAGATAATCTGATTGCGGAATGTGTTGAGAAAATTATTTCTAAAGTAGTAACCGAGTTTAAACCCGATATGGAAATTGGAAAAGAGCTGCCGCCGTTTGAAGCGGGTAAAGCACGTTTGATTGATGCGGCCTGCAAGGTGTTCTATTTCTTTTTTACTTATCCTTCGATTACGAGAATCTCTATTTTAAATGACCATTCACATTTTACAAATGAAACAAACTCGTATTTTTCTATAAAAGGCTTTTCTGCGATAATCGGGGATGCAATAGAAAATCAATCTCAAAAGGAATTGATTGCGTTTACTCTGGCGAGTTCAATGCAGGTTACTTTTTTGAAAGCGCTGGAAGATAAAAGGTTTCTGGATTACGATTTTTCAAAACCAAAAGACAGGAAACGATATATTACTGATTTAATCAATGTGTTGATGAAGGAGTGAAGAAGATGAGAAGGTTAAAAATTTTTAAACGGATTTTGCTGTTCTGGTGTTTTTTTATTGGATTGGGTGCGATCTGGGGTGGAGCTGCAATGCTGATAAAACCTGATGGAAGTATTCTTCATATGCAGGAGCTGCTGCCGTATTTTAAGGTTCTGCCGTTTGCCGATGTTCTTTTTACCGATTATGTTTTTTCTGGGATAATGTTAATCCTTGTTAACGGAGTTTCAAACATAATTGCAGCAGTTTTGATTTTAAGAAATAAAAAAGCTGGTTTTGTACTGGGAACGGTTTTTGGTTTTACCTTAATGCTCTGGATTACAATTCAGTTTATTATTTTTCCGCCGAACTTTCTTGATAATGCTTATTTTACTTTTGGTGTGCTTCAGTTGATTTCCGGTTACATTGCGCTTGTATCTTTTAATCAGGTGCATTTTGTATTTGATGAAAAGGATTATCCGGATGTTGTTACCGGTTCTTCGGGGGCTGATGCAAAAACACTTGTTGTTTATTTTTCACGGATGAATTATACAAAGAGGATTGCATATAATGAGGCTAATATTCAGAAAGCAAAAATTGTAGAATTAAAAACTAATGAACGAACACAGGGAACTTTGGGTTTCTGGTGGTGCGGGCGGTTTGGAATGCACAAGTGGGGTATGGAAACTTTGCCGCTTGAAGTAAAGCTTTCTGATTTTGAAAAAATAATTATAGTTACTCCAATCTGGGTTTTTAAAATGTGTGCTTCTGTAAGAGATTTTGTGAGTAAGAATAAGGATGTTTTAAAACAGAAAAATGTTGAAGTTGTTTTCAATCATTTTAATCCGTGGCTGCCAAAAGGAGCAATAAAGGAAATTGAATCGTATATTGATGTTGCAAAAATCAGTTCATATACGACAATGCAGGGGCATACCTTTAATTTTCCCAAGGATACTTCATGTTCCAGTCAGCACGTAAAGAATCCATTATAGAACACAGATACTGAGTTTTTTTGAACGTGTGAACATCTGATTCTGTTTTGCCGCTCAAAATAAAATCTGTGGCATGAATGAGCTCGTATTCGTAACCGTTGGTTTTGAAAGGGCAGCGGATTTCTTTTACGAGTTCAGCTTCTCCGCCCCAGATGTTTTTGTAAGTATAAACATCTGCTTTCTGGGTCATGAAAAAGTTTTCTACAGTGATAAAACCTTTTGTTCCGTAAATTACTGCATCGTGGGTAGAAACATTTGCACTTGGCAAATCCATGGCGCTCTGGAAGCTTGTGATGATTCCGTTGTCAAAAGTAAGGTTTACACTGTTCCAGACATCAACACCATTGAGCATGCGGACGGCAGAGGAACGGGCGGCAACTGGCGAAAAGTTTGAAATCATCATTGCAAAATAAATGTTGTAAATGCCAAGGTCGAGAAGGGCACCGCCGGCAAGGTCTGGAGAATAGTTTCTGTCATTCGCGTCGTAAGGATTACGGTTGCAGAAACGGGAATCGATGTTTTTTACTTCGCCGATTAAGCAGTCTTTTATTGCTGTGCGGATTTGGGCAATACACGGATTGAATGCAGTCCACATTGCTTCCATGAAAAAGAGATTTTTTTTCTGTGCAAGGTTTATCATTTTATCGAGCTGGTCGCGTGAACAGCCGGCAGGTTTTTCACAGAGAATATGCTTGCCTTTGTTAAGAGCCGCTAACGCAGATTCAAGATGGAAAGCATGAGGATTTGCAATGTAGATTGCATCAACGTCGGGGTCGTTATAAAGTTCTTCGTAGGAACCGTAAGCTTTCTGGAAGTTCCATTTTTTTGCAAAATCCTGTGCACGTTCAAGGTTTCTGCTTGCTACTGCATAAAGTTTAATTTTTCCATCAGCAGCTTCACCATTCATTACGGCTGCCATACTGTTTGCAATTCTGCCTGGAGCTAAAATCGCCCAATTAACGTATTCTTTCATAACTAAAATTATAACACGGAAATGAAGCGAAAAATGAACAAATCTCTATATTTTCTGAACGTGATAATTTTGTGAAAGATGGAGTTATTTTGAATCTGCTTTTTTGTACAGCATACTTGGACGACCGCCGGTACCGTAGTTTATGTCTTCTATTATTGTGCCGGTTTTTACAAGATAGTTCATATAAGTTCTTACGGTTACGATTGAAATACCGAGAGATTCGGAAATCATGTCGGTACTGCTCCAGCCAGAGTTTGATTCAAAATACGAAGTGATTCGGGAAAGTGTTTTTTTCTGGATTCCTTTTGGAAGAGGTTCTGAGTTTTCTGCTTCTGTAGTGAGAGAGGTGTTTGTTTGAGTGGTTTGAAGATTATGGTTTACAGAAGTTGCGGTGCCTTGAGCAATCAGATTGTCTACACAGTTTTGATCCATTACTGTATTTTCTTCGAGCAGCTGTTTTTTTGCTTTAAACTTTTCAAGCGATGTGCAGAAGCGTTCAAAAGTAAACGGTTTTATAAGGTAATCGTGGACTCCAAGATGAACGGTTTCTTCTATGGTTGCGGTATCGTTTGCGGCGGTGACCATAATTACTTCGGCAGTTTTTTTCATAGTGCGGATTTTTTTGAGAGTATCGGTACCGTTCATTACCGGCATAAAGACATCAAGAAGAATAAGGTCAACATCGTTTTCGCCAAGGAAATCCAGGGCTTCGAGTCCGTTTCGGCACATGCCTGCAACTTCAAAGCCATCAACTTTTTTTACGAACTGACTGTTTATCATTGCTACCATCGGGTCGTCTTCGACTATAAGCACTTTATAATTCATTACTGTCTCCTTTGTTATTGTTCGCTAACTATTTATCAAGTGTAAACATAAAGCAGGTGCCGCGGCCTGGTTCTGTTTCGAAGGTGAGTTTTCCGCCCATGCTCTGGACAAGCTGGTTTGTGTGGAAAAGACCGATTCCTCTTCCTTCGCCCTTAGTTGAAAATCCCTGTTCAAAAATCTTATCCTGGATTTCTGCCGGGATTCCGCCGCCGGTATCTTTAACTGTTATAAGAAGACTGCCCGGTTTTGTAAAGACGCCGAGAGTCAATTCCTTTACAGCATCAAAGCTTTTTTGAGTTTTGTTCATTTCATCAAGTGCGTTGTCTATAAGGTTTCCTGTGATTGTAACAAGTGCTTCTGACGGAATATCGATATCTCTGGATTTAAAACAAAAACCATCCTGTAAGATAAACCTTACATCACATTCTGAAGCACGAGCAATTTTTCCTACAATCAAAGCTGCAAAGGAAGGGTTTTCAATTGAGTTCATTACTTTGCTTATGGTCTCTTTCTGGATAAAAGAAATGTTTTGAATATACTCAACTGCTTTATCATATTCGCCAATCTGGATTAAGCCGAGGATTACGTGGAGCTTGTTTGTAAAGTCGTGATTATTCGCCCGCATGGAATCAACAAGAATCTTTGTACCTTCGAAATCTTCTGTAAATGAAATGAACTCTTTTTTAATTCGTTTGAAAAGTACGCCGGAAGCTGCAAGCTCTATAAGAATAGCGATGAGTGTTACAGACAAGAAAAGTGCGACTATTTTAAAGGTAACTTGCGCCATTGAAGAATTAAGCATGATTGTCATAATAAAGCCGCAGTAATTTTCACTTTCATCATAAACGGCGGAATAGGTGCGACGCTGGGGGCCAGAAGGTCCAATATTATCTTCTGTATAAAAACCTGACTGGTGGGAAGAGAAATCAGGAATAGTACCATCGTATTGTGTATTTATTAATTCATGGTGTGTGTGATAGATTCGGGTGCCACTTTTATCAACAATCGAAACAATGTCTACGCCTGAAAGATTTTTTACAATATCATCCATGTAAAGCTGGAGCTGTTTTTGTGAGTAACCCTTTGTAAAGCTGTAAAGCCTTGTAATCAATTCAGAGGTATTCAAAAGATTTTCGTTAAACTCTTTCTGGCTTGATTTTATGCTTATGAACATTCCGCCTGCGCTCATAAAAAGGGTTACAAGCAGAATGAGGATTAGTTGGGTTCTTTTTATTTCTTTTCTTATTGCATTAAGGTTACTGATATTTTTCTTCATATTATAGAAAGATTATACACTATTTTTAATAAAATGTGGACTTTTGAAAGTAAAGAAAAAATCTGAAGCTGGAAAATGCAGAATATTTTTTTTATTTTAAAAAGTATTTTCTTTTCTTTCAAAAAATTGCGGATTTTTTTTCTAGTGATATTATAAAGCCATAAAGTTTAGAGAGGTGATTGAGATGAATTACAC
>JAEETM010000144.1 GCA_016290335.1 Treponema sp.
TAAAATTGGGTTATATTCTTCCATTGAGAAACCCGTTCTGCAAGCAGGGCAGCTTCACGCTTTCCTTTATCTGTAAGATTATCATTTTTGTAGTCGGGATCTCCGTGGCGTATAAAAATCAGGCGCATATTATTATCCTTTTATGAGTCTTTGTATGATGTCGGTTTTATCAGCTTCTGGACCGTCTTCTGTCAATGCCGCTGTTCTGATAATACCGGTTCTTTTCTTCGTACATTTTTTTATCAGAGATTTTCGCAAGCTCTTTTACAGTTGCCTCCGGGAAATCTCGTTTTGCAGCATATCCTACAGAAAACGAAAGTGATTCTACGTTGCTTCCTTTCCAGACATTTATTTCGGCCAGCAGCTTTTCTTTTGTTTCAGAAAGCTTTTTTTCGTTCATAGAAAGCATGCAGACAAACTCATCACCACCGGTGCGGTAAAGCTTGCCGTAATCGCTGAAGCATCTTGCAAGACACTGTGCTGTTCCGCAAATCAGTTCATCTCCTGCGGCATGACCGAGAGTATCATTTACAACTTTAAGCACATTTATATCGGCAGAAACATAGACAAAATCATCATCAGGTGGATTTTCCTGAAGATTTGAAAAATCTGTTTCGTAGGCACGGCGGTTGTAGCAGCCTGTAAGACGGTCGGTAATTGAAAGCTGTAAAAGCTGCCTGTTCGATTCCTGGAGGCGCAGAAGAGTATTTGCAAATACACCTGCAAAATAGGATAGGGAAACAAAAAGGATAATAAATATAATTATCTGGCGTACAGAAATCCAGCCCTGGACAGGCATAACCGCTAGCTCCCAGGTAAGGTTTCTTATGTTAAAGGTGATTCGTTTCGCATTTTTTTTCAGGCTTCCGCTGGAGGTCATTACATGCCTTGTATTGTCAAAAGTGATATACGAAAGCTCGTAGTTCAAGCCCATTGCAGCAAGATTTTCGAGACGAAGCACTTTAAGAAGGTGTTCAAAATCTATTGTAACAGTTACGAGTCCCCAGAGCTTTTTGCCGTTATCAGCATCATCAATTATTACAGGCTTTCTTCCTGCCATGCCAATTCCGCCCTGAACAAGCTCAAACGGGTTTGTAAGGATTGTGTTTCCTTTTTCGTAGGCTTCGTATGCTTCAACATTACCCGGTTTACTCAAATCCATAAAATTAAAACCGATAAGAGATTCATTTCCGGTATAAGGAAAGACTTCAGAAACAACACCACTTGGCGCAACAGCAAGATTCTTTAAATAAACGCCAGTTTCTAAAAGTACGCTGTTATAAACGTTTCCTGCAACATTTGTAAAGAAATCTGTTTCGCCCTTGTGGTCCTGAATAAGGGCTTCCAGCGTATTTGTACGGGTCATAATACAGTCAATTGTGGTGATAATATGGGTTGCTTCATCCTCTGCAATTAGACCGTAATGGTCCTTTTCAAGCGAAATGTCATGCTGTATAAAAAGAGAATAAACTGTGAAAAGAATCAAAAGGGTGATTAAGGCAGTAATCACCCCGATTTTTCTATGCCCTATTATAAACTTCATTAGTGATAGTTTCCTAAAAAAGATTATAATAGTATAGCATAGATTAGAAAATATATGAATTTATTTTACAAACTCTTTTTTCAAGAAGTCTAAATCAAGTTCCGGGTAAAGCACGTGTGCACCAAGGAGCTTGTTTACGCGCTCTCGTGCTGCTGCAACTGTATCATCAGAAATCTCAATCTTACCTTTAGCCGGTTTACCTTCTTTTGTAACGCCAGGTTTTGTATTTTTGAGAACGTAGTCGATAATATCAGCAACTTCCTTCATGTCTGCTTCGTTCATGCCGAGTGTTGTAAGTCCTGGTGTACCAATACGGATACCAGATGTCCACCATGCACCGTTTTTGTCGTATGGAAGAGCATTTGCGTTAGCTGTAACACCGCATTTGAATAAGGCAGCTTCAGCCTGTTTTCCTGTAAGTCCGTAAACTGTTACGTCGCAGAGCATAAGGTGGTTGTCTGTTCCGCCAGTCTGGAGTGGGATGTTGTGTGATTTACAACCTTCTGCCAGAGCCTGTGCATTTTTTACAACCTGCTGTGCCCAAGCCTGATAAGCTGGTGTGCGGGCTTCTTTGAAAGCAATTGCCTTTGCAGCCATAATGTGACCAAGTGGTCCTCCGAGTACCATAGGACAGCCCTTGTTTACATAATCAGCAAACTCTTTCTTGCAGAGAATCATAGCACCACGAGGTCCGCGCAAGGTTTTATGTGTTGTAGTTGTAACAACATCAGCCCATTTTACAGGATCGTAGTCGCCGGTGAAAACCTTACCAGCAACAAGACCGGCAAAGTGAGCCATATCTACCATTAAAACTGCTCCGCATTTGTCTGCAATTTCGCGGAAACGCTTAAAGTTAATCTTGCGAGGATAAGCACTAAAACCAGTGAGCAAAATCAAAGGCTTAACTTCCATAGCCTGTTTTTCAATTGCATCGTAGTCGAGCAGGCCTGTTTCGCGGTCAACACCATAAGGGTGGCTTTCGAACATACGTGCAGAAACGTTCATTTTGTATCCGTGTGTAAGGTGACCACCGCAAGAGTAGTCCAATCCCATAAGCTTCTGGTTTCCGAACTTTTTGCGGAGCATATCAAACTGTTCATCTGTAAGGTCGTTCAAAGATTTTACTCCAAGTTCTTCAAGAGTAGGGGTTTCTACTTTTGCGCTCAAGATTGCCCAGTAAGCAACAAGGTTTGTATCTGCACCTGAATGTGGCTGAACGTAAGCATAATCAGCACCAAAAAGAGCTTCTGCTTCGCGGGCAGCTGTATTTTCAACAGCATCAATGTTTACACAACCGCCATAATAACGGTGTTCCGGATAACCTTCTGCGTATTTGTCTGTAAGAAGGTTTCCCATAGCAGCCTGAACGTTGAGTGAACAATAGTTTTCGCTGGCAACAAGCTTCAGGTGGCTTCTCTGATTTTCAAGCTCGTTTACAATAGAAGCTGCAATATCCGGTCCAACTGCTGCAACCTGCTGAAGGTTTGCAACATAAGCACACATTGCGGCACTTGGTTTTCCGCCGCATGAATTAAGATAATTTTCCAAAGGTGTTGGCATTTTCGACCTCACATTTTTTTGTGGCGGAGCATTTGTCCGTTCCACAATAATTTTTTAATAATATTAAATTATTTTAGCGGATTTTAAAAGTATAGGGAATAGGTAGCGCTATTCTCTATAATCATCTATAATATTTTTATGTACACAATTCCTTCCGTATTTAATGACTTCATCGCCCCCGACTGTGACCGTGCAGCTTTTATCCAGAATTATCTGAATACAGCCGGAATTGAAGCTCCCATACTTCAAATTGAAGGAAAAAATCATATATACGTAAAGTTTCCACAATCTCAGTACAATCCTATGTTCCGTATAAAAACCGTAATTGCGCATTACGACCGGGTTGGAATTGGTGCAAACGATAATTCTGCTGCAGTGTTTTGTCTTATGCAGTGGGCGGCAGAACTTACACGTGTGTATAGCGCAGAATGTATGGCCGGCAGCTTCCATAACATCCGGCTTATTTTTACCGATGGCGAAGAACTCGGTGCAAACAACGGCATTCAGGAACAGGGAGCTTTTGCCCTTGCAGCCTTATTCCGGCGGCTTTCTATAGCCGATGAAGATGTTTTTGTTTTTGACTGTATGGGGCGCGGAACAGTTCCAGTAATCTGTCAGAGTCATATTCCAAAGACCGCTTCGCAGGCATTTATTAAAAAATATTCACAGCTTGAGCAGAAGGCAGAGCAGGTAATCAAAAACGCTTCCTCAAACTGGCTTAAGCTTCCCACCAGCTATAGCGATAATGCAGGCTTTATTGCAAATGGTATTCCGGCTGTCGCAATTACAATGCTGCCTGCCGATGAAGCCGAAAACTATTGCCGTTCACTGTTTGCTTTGAAAAATACTGCAATGCAGCCAGATGCTTCCAGAATTGAGCTCCCTGCAACCTGGAAAATGCTTCATTCACAGGATGATAATATCACCAGCCTCACCCCGGACGCTTTTCTTATAATGCAGGAAATACTGCGAAATCTGGCTGAATTGAAAACTCTAAAATAACAGCTTCTGAAACTATAGCTGCAAGTGGTTAACTAAGACTAACAAAAAATGATATAATCCAGTTATATCAGAGGTAAAAATGCAAAAATACGATATAACAGGAATGAGCTGTGCAGCCTGTTCCGCACGTGTAGAAAAAGCAGTAAACGGTCTGGAAGGCATTCAATCATGTTCGGTAAATCTTCTTACAAACTCAATGATGATAGAAGGTGATGTTGATTCTGCAGCAGTAATTGATGCAGTAAAAAAAGCAGGTTACGGAGCAAGTGTCGCTAAAAAAGCACGTGTTCCGGGTGCAGCGCAGGGAACCGGTTCTGCCGGTACAAAGCAGGCATCCTCTTCCGGCGATTCCAATCCCTTTGACTTTACAATAATTCTGCGCCATCGCCTCATTCCATCCGTAATTCTTCTGCTTTGTCTTATGTATTTTTCAATGGGCAGCATGATGTTTGGTTTTCCAATTCCCGCTTTTTTACATAATCATCTGGCTTTCGGCGGACTTCAGGCTGTTCTTGCTCTTGTTATAATGATAATTAATAGGAAGTTTTTTATCAGCGGAACAAAAGCTGTTTTCAGCTTTGCACCGAATATGGATACACTTGTTGCCCTCGGTTCAGCCGCTTCTTTCATTTACAGCCTTTGCGTTCTGCTGTTCACAAACCAGCACGATTTTTATTTTGAAAGTGCCGCAATGATTGTTACCCTTGTTACAATCGGAAAAATGCTTGAGGAAAAGGCAAAAGGCAAAACAACTGCGAGCTTAAAAGAGCTTATGAAGCTTGCACCGGAAACGGTAACTGTTTTGCGGGGTTCGGCTGATGGCGATGCTCAAACTGTTGCTGGTACCGAAATCACTATTCCAATCGAGGAGCTCAAAGAAGACGATATATTCATTGTCCGTCCGGGGCAGAATATTCCAGCTGACGGCCTTGTTGTAGAAGGTGCTGCTTTTGTAAACGAAGCCGCAATCACCGGGGAAAGTGAGCTTGTTTCAAAACAGAAGGATGATGAAGTCACATCTGCAACTACAAATGTAAACGGAGTGCTTAAATGCAAGGCCTTAAAGGTAGGGGAGAACACAACTCTTGCACAGATAATCAGCCTTGTTTCCGATTCTGCCGCCTCTAAAGCACCGGTTCAGCGCGTTGCCGATAAGGTAGCGGGTATTTTTGTGCCTGTTGTTCTTGGAATTGCCGTAGTAACGTTTGTTGTATGGATGCTTTTTGGAAAAGAAGTTGGCTATTCATTGCAGCGTGCAATTTCTGTTCTTGTTATAAGCTGCCCATGTGCTCTGGGACTGGCAACTCCTGTTGCAATTATGGTTGGTAACGGAACTGCCGCTAAAAAAGGCATCTTATTTAAAAACTCTGTTGCACTTGAGCAGACAGGTAAGGCAAAAGTCGTAATTCTTGATAAAACCGGAACCATAACAAAAGGCGAGCCTGTTGTTACCGGTGTAAGCTCAGTGATGATGAGTGAAGCAGAGATTATAAGGCTTGCATATCTTCTGGAAAAAAACAGTACTCATCCTGTGGCAAAGGCAATAATCGCAAAGGCAGAGGAGCTGGGGGTAGCCGGGGGTGATGCGGTTACCGTCACCGGTTTTGAAGAAATCCCCGGAAAGGGTGTAAAAGGCATTATAGATGGCAGCGAGATTTTCTGTGGTGCAGTTTCCGGTAAAAATGGAATTGTTGTTACAAAAGACGGCGCGGCGGTAGGAATCATTTCTACTGCTGATGAAATTAAGCCTGACAGTGCCACCGCTGTTGAAGAATTGAAGAAAGCCGGGGTAAAGGTCGTTATGCTTACAGGCGATAATCAGCTTGTTGCTCAAAAGGTAGGAAAAGCTGTCGGTGTAGATGATGTAATTGCAGGTGTAACTCCTGTTCAAAAGGAAGCTGCAGTCCGCGATTATA
>JAEETM010000145.1 GCA_016290335.1 Treponema sp.
CCTTCTCCGCGTCTTAATACCTGTATTATGTCCAGCTGGCTGTATTTGTCTTTATTTGTAATTGAGTCGGCACGCTTGTCGTCAAGTTCGATTGCAACACAATCCGGCTTAAGCTCGCGAATTGTGTTTTCAACTTCTGTTATACTTTCTGCCGAAACGTGTGCTGTTCCAATTAAGGTTATTTTTCTACCATTAAGCTCTAAAACCTTTTGTGTCTGGCTCATTCTTCAAGACCCCACTGTGCAAGGCGATATTCAAAAAACATTGGTGCCTGCATTGCTGCTACTTTAGCATAGTATTCATTGGCCGCTTCTCTGGACCCAAAGACTTCGTAATAAAGTCCCATATAAAATAGCATTTTACCCTTTTTATTTCTATTATCTTCCTTCTGAATTTTACCAAGAAGTGTGCTTTCTGCATTGCGGCTGTAAGTATCGCTGAACATTCGGCCCATATTGTATTCAACAGAATCACGGTCGAGCGTTTTTAAAATTTCGTTCATCACTTTTTTGCCGTTGAAAGAATCGTTCATCTTAAAATAAATTGCCGAAATCATAAACTTGTAGCAGTAATTTTTGCTGTAGCTGTAGGCAATATTAAAGAGCCTTATTGCTTCCTGATAATTTTTTGTATGATATTCAAGCACCGCAGCAGACTCGTAAGCGTAATAATATTTTGGATTTGTTTCTATTACTTTGTGATAGTTGTCTAGCGCAAGATTATATTCATTATGTTCATCGTAAATACCTGCAAGATAAGCATAGGCAAGAAAGTAATCTGGCTCAAGGGCGGCGGCTTTTTTCCAGGCGGAAATTGCATCATTTGTTTTTCCCTGATTTCCAAAATAAGAACCTAAATCAAGCCAGTAGCTGTAATTTTCAGGCTCATATTTAAGTGCTTCCTGAATGTATTTTGTTGCGCGGATATAGTTATTTCCTTCTGCAGAAAGCTTACCCATAAAGGCAAGGGCCGAAGAATCTTTTGGAGAGAGTTCAAGAACCTTTTCGCAGGCAGCTCTTGCACCCTTCAAATCATCCTGATAATAAGAAGTGAGCGCGTAACCATAGAGTGCATCTGTATTGTTAGGTTCTGTTTTTAAAGCTTTAGAATAAGAATCTCTTGCAAGCTTGTATTTGCGGTTTAATGAGTATTCTTCAGCCTGAAGTATATTTGCCTGAACATTGTAAGGGTCAGTCTGCAGAATCTTTTTTGACATTGATTTATAGGATGTAGAATCGCCGGAAGCCCTTGCAGATACTGTATAAAGCTCCATTGCATCAATATTATCAGGATTTTCGGCAAGAAGGCTGTTTGCTATACCTTTAGCCTTATCATAATCCCCGTTTGAAATATAAAGAGATGCCAGAAGCATGTTCATTTCTTCATCATCCTTTAATTCTTCCGGAATATTTTCAAAAAGCTCTATTGCGTTGGCAACACTTCCCGTCTGAAGCTCTGACTGTATGTTTTTTACAAAAGCAACATCAGGCGGATCAATCTGGACTGGCTCCGGTTCCGGTTCAGGCTCGGGCTCTTTTTCTTTTATACCAGTTTTATCCTTATCGGTTTTATCTTCAACCTTTTCTTCCTGTTCAATTTCCGGAGTCTGTTTTTCTTCTTCCGGTTCAGATGGCTTTGACACACAACCTGCAAAAAGAATGGCAGTACCCAGAATCAGGGCTGCTAAGATTTTGATTTTATTCATCACATTATTCCTACTTAGTTGAAATTCCCTTAATCATTAGCTAAACTATACATACAATGAAAGCACGTGTATTTAGAAAAGCCTTAGGGATGATACTTGTCGATATCGTTATTATAATCGGCATTTTTGTCCTTCAATTTAGAACAGATTCCAATATTATTGAAAAAATCGGAAATCTCCAAGTAACTTTAACAAAATCTGAATCAGAAAAAGACGAAATAAAGCTGAAAAACACCTTAAAAGCCTCTTACAACGGTATAAACATCTATTTTGACGACCAGACACCACCAAAAATCCTTGTAAAAAATGAAAAGGAACCAAAAAATATAAAACTTGTAAACTGGTCCAGAGAAGATTCTTCCATAAATTTTGAAATGACAGATGAAGTAACTTTTTCAATTGAAGTAACTGAAGATGAACCGGAAGCTCCTCTTATAATTCGTACCCATCTTCCAAAAAATGTACTCAGTTTCTATCTTCCATACAACTTTGCCTACAATATGAGGATTGTTAAAGAGGAAGGTAAAAAAGTTATTCTTAATGACAAAAAGAATAACTGGAGTTTTTCTGCTGATGATGTTGTAGACGGTTATATGATTTTTGCACACAGAGATTCTTATGCAAGCTACGGTATATTCGATGACACAAAGAGCTTTACCTTTGATTCGCTTACAAGTCTTGCAGCAGCAGAAGGCATAAACTATCTTAATGTAATTACAAACTTTAAAAACAATCTTATTACATCGTTCAGGAGTTCACTTTCGGATAACAATTTCTCTGAACAGGCAGTTGTTTCTTATGTTGCAGCAATGTCTGAAGCAGGAAAATACCAGCAGGCAGTTGATGATATTCCGCAGAGCTACAAACGAAGTGAACAGAGAACTTATCTTTCTGCTCCGTACTTCAATAACCTTGTTAATATGAACAACATTCTGGACCAGCAGATTAAAACTTCTTCAGCATTGATTTCTAAAGCCGCTTATACAGATTCTCTTGATATTTATACAGCTCACGACCTTGCAGCAAGCCTTTGTATCCATCCGAACCCGTCAGAAGCAGCTATGATTCTGGAAAAAGCCGCTGAAGCAGATATTGAAAAATGCTCTGTTTCTCAGGCAACAGGCATTCTTATTACCTTTGATGATTTGGCTACGATGAATCCTGCATATGCAAAGATTTTGAGGACAGCTGCAGATAAGTGTATTGAACGCCTTACAAAGACCTGTTCTTTTGAAAACAACATTCTTACAATATCTGAAAATGACACATTCCTTTCTGTAATTCAGGGAGTTGAAACAGGTATTGCACTTTTACGCTTTGGTTCACTTACAAATAACGAAACTTACATAAAGGCAGGACGGGTAATTGTAAGCTCTTACATTTCTGAATCTTCTTCTTTTGATTTGAGAACGCTTGTAAACCTTTATCCGTTGATTGCTTATGATAACTGGTATTATCCACACTTTGCGTTTATTCATACAGACAAGAAGGGTGTAATGTGGGCCTGGACTTGTGCAAAAGAGATTAAATATGCAGTTGATGAAGAAAGCGCACTTAATCTTTCCATAACATTCCCTCTTGGTCTTACTCATTACGTAATTTTCAAGGGAATACCTGAGTTCTCATCAATTTATATTTACAACACAGCATTCCGTACCGACCCTCGCTTTGAAACTTACAATTCTTCGGGTTATGTATATAGAAATCAAACAAAGACTCTCTTACTTAAGTCAAAGCATAAGTCTGAGGTTGAAGATGTAAGAATGGTACCAAAAACTGCGGCCAGTACAACAACAAAAACTACAACTACAACCACAACAACAAGATCTACTGGTACAGGCAAGCCGGCAGGAGAAGCAACAGGAACTGCTGCAGCCGGAACAGGAACTACAGCGGCTGGAACTGCAACAACTACAGGAACTGGAACCGCGTCAACCGGTACCACAAATACAGGAAATACTGCAAACACTACAACTGGCAGCACGACAGGAACAACGGCTACGACTGGTAATTCAACAGGTACGACTGGTGCTACAGGAACAACAGGTTCAACGACAGAACCTGCAAACAATACAGCGGCAACCGCGCCTAACAGCACAAATACAAGTCCCAATGCAAATACAAAACCGGCCGGACAATAAAAAGCTTACCTTCAGTTCAGAAATTATTCTCACAACACGCTGATGAAGCTCTTTGCAATTGATTCATACCGTTCTGTATCGGACATGTAACTCATTCCGTGGTCGGCACCTGGAAAGGTTTCGTAGCGGATTAAGGATGGATTTGATTCGGCAATCTGGCGGCTCATCCAGCAGGGGACAAAACCATCTTCTTCACCGTGAATAATGAGGATTGGAGTTTTAGATTTTTTTACAGCTTCACAGCAATTCGAGTTTTTGTCGCCAAGGTTAAAGTGGCCCCAGATAAAGGCAGAAACGTAAATTGCAGGCTTAAAAAATGTATACGAAAGCTTCATCCCTTCTTCGGTAACTTTTTTAATAATGTCTGATGGTAAAGTATAAGGACAATCTGCAATAATTCCCTTTACATTTTCCGGCAGATTAAGGCCGCTTGCCATAAGAACAGTTGCAGCTCCCATTGAAACTCCATAAAGAAAAATCTTTGTTTCCGGGCCGAACCGCTTTATAACATAATCAACCCAGGAAAGAACATCAAGCTTTTCCTTTACACCAAAGGTCATTGTGTGTCCACCGCTATTCCACTGCCCTCTCTGGTCAATAAGCAGCACATTATGACCAAGCTCAAAAGAGATTTTAGACCCGCCGCAAAAATCACGCAAACCATTTCCGCGCCATCCGTGAAAGCATATATCTACAGGTGCGCCATCCTTTATATGATAATAACGCCCCGCAAGCTTAAGCCCATCGTAAGCCTTTATTTGAACCTGTTCAAACGTTTTTTCATCAAACTCTTTTACAAGGCTTAAAATCTTATCTTTATAACGCTGGAAAGGCTCTTCCTTTGGGACATCATATATGCCGCCATGATTGCGGTCTGAAGAATAAAAACCGATGCGGTAAATAATATATGTGCCGAGAAAAAAGGCAGCAAGGAGAAATACAGGGATAATGATGAATATACTCATATATAAAGCATAATGATTTTTTTAAGTGATTTCTACTGACAATAAAGCTGTGAATTCTGTTTGCGCTGAGTGTTACGCTGAGTGTTAATTTAGAATTCCGGTTATATTTCCGTCTTTATCCTTTGTAAAATCGTGTGCTTTTACAGGTGCTCCACAATGAGGACATTTCATGTGAAGACCGATAACATAAATTCCACCGCAGTATTCGCATGGTTCCTGTTTTTCAAATTGTTCCGGACATTCAACGGCTTCTTTGAATACAGTCTTTTTAAGTGCGAGCTTATAACAAATGATAATTGCAGCAAGAAGTATAATTATCAGCGGTAGTTGAATGTAATACCCCGGATGTATATATTTTTTCATTATAACAGGCGTAAGGACATTAAAGCTTTCAGTGATTGCTTCTCCGACAGTATACTTTGAACGTTGCAGAAGCCGTTTATGAAGTTCCCTGTTAAATAAACCGGTTTCTTTAGTGGAAAGAATGGAATCTGTATAGTCACCCTGCATACCTTCCCAAGCCCAATTTTCAAAATCGTCTTCGGAAAAATCAGACTTATCAACCTCCGGTCCTTTTACATAAACTATGAGCCAGTGTTTTTCGTCGTCAAAGGCGTTTACATATAAATCGTAGGCGAAATTTTCCAGAGAAGTGTAATTTTTGCTCCATTTTTCATCCGGAAAGGTCATAACAGAAGGAGCTATACCTGTTTCTTCCAGAAATTTTGTAAGGGATTCGTAGAGAGTAGTTGTGTCTTCTCCTAAAACACCGGCTTCATCTCTGATAATTATAGTCTGGTCATAATCGTCAGTAAGCCTTGCAGGATCATGAAAAGACGGAATTAAACCGATTGCTATGAAAAAAAATAAAAATCCAAAAAAAAGATTGAGCTTTTTCGGGCGTTTTTTTACATCGTAGTTAGCGTAAATAAAAACAGGTTCTTTATCTTTGTAATAAAGATATCGTTTTGCCCCCGGAAAGGCCCTGCTGGATGTTTTGATAGAACTTCCGCCTCTCGAGCCGCCGTGGCTTCCTCCTGAATGGCTACCGCCGCCTGATGAATGTGGCATAGCTTCTCCTTATACTGGTGCGCCGCAGTGCGGACAGGTCTTGTTAAAGCCCACGATGTAAACGCCATTGCAGTATTCGCATTTTTTCTGATCTACAAACTCAGCCGGGCAT
>JAEETM010000146.1 GCA_016290335.1 Treponema sp.
GATAGATCCAGCCAGGGAAACGTCCGTTGTCGGTATAGATCGCTATATTACCCCCGGTGCTCTTGATACCCTTAATGAAAAGGGCAATCTGATTATAGGAAACTCCATTGCTGAAAAATACGGAATTTCAGTGGGAGATACCGTGTCATTCATGGTGGCTCCAAGGGGATCGTTTTCCGATGGAAAAATTGCGGCCGCCACGAATCACTCCTTTACAGTTACCGGTCTTTTCAGAATGTCCGGTCAGCTGGATTCCCTTACTGCTTTTATAAATATTGAAGATGCGGCAGAAATTCTGAAACTTCCCGAAGACTCGGTAGAAGGTCTGAGTGTAAGAACAACAGATTTTCTTAATTCTCAGCAGATAGTTCTCAGCCAGGCCAGAACCTATCCAAAGCCTGTACTGGTGGGAAGCTGGATGTACACGCAGGGTCACCTTTACCGGGATATTCAGATGGTCAGGCTGATTGTCTATATCTCCCTTTTTATCGTTATTGCCGTGGCATGTTTCAATATCGTTTCAAGTCTGATGATGGCTCTCAATGACAAGAGGAGTTCTATTGCGATCCTGATGACCATGGGTGCAACCCGCTGTCTGATTGCCAGAATTTTTATAGTTATGGGCATGATTAACGGTGCTCTCGGTGTTGTCAGCGGTCTTGCTCTCGGATTTATAATTTCGTCCAATCTGAAGGAAATTTTCCGGTTTGTTGAAGATCTGACGGGAAAGACTCTTTTGAGCAGGGATCTGCATTTTATCGACTTTATTCCGTCAGAGATCCACGGCGCTGACTTTGCTGTTGCCGGGGCAGGGGCTCTCTTCATCTGTCTGCTGGCAACCCTCTATCCTGCATACAAGGCCGGGCGCACGCTGCCCGCTCTTGAGCTGAGCAGGGGAAAGTAGGCAGGCGCTTTTTGATCTGAGCAGACCGGACATCTGAAAGCATAAGTTCAGGCAAAGTCCCGGGCAGCTGCCAAAGCAGCATAATCATGAAGTTTGATTAACAGAAAAGAATAGTGAATGGTTCTGTTCAACAAAAGTGTTGATGAAACAGAAATCCGTTACATTTCAAAACGTATTTAAATTTTTTTTGAACTTAAAAAAGTACAATTTTTAGTTCTTAAATTTAATGATTTACTGTGTTGATTGCATGATCAACACTATTCCATAGCAGAACTATGGTTTAAGCATATTTCTGTGTCTTTGTGTAAAAAGAGAAATTAGTTAGAAGCAAGTCAAAAAATTTGTTAACAGCATGAATTAAAAGAACAGCAGAGAAGTTACTGAATAAGAAGGTGGCATTATGAGTGAAGATACATCGGGACTGCTGAGAACCTCATATGGTGAGGTTAGCTACGAAAAATTTCGCAAACAGGGATATGCATTTGCAGATAAAAGTGCCGTGATTGAGAAACTCGAAGGTATAGACATGACCAACTATCCGGTTCTGCTTCGCCCGAGACGGTTTGGCAAGAGTACGTTTGTACAGATGCTTAAATGCTTCTACGACATATCGTATGCAGACAGATATGACGAAATCTTTTCTGAAGCGTATGTTTATAAGAAGAATCTCCAGAGTCATAACACCTACCATGTTATCAATTTTGACTTTTCTCGGGTTAATACCCAGAGCAGTACCGCCATGCTGAACAGCTTTTTTTCAGCTGTTGCAAGCGGCATTGACAACTTCAAAAGAAGATATCCTGATTTCGTATTTGATTACAGTGAACTTGATAAATCAGACTCGGTCACGCTGTTCAATAACTTTGCATCCGCTTATTCAAAGTTTGCCAAAAAATGTTTTACTAAAGACAGTATAGGCAGACTTTACGTAATGATTGACGAATACGATAATTTCGCAAATCAGATCCTTTCACAGGATATAGAACTGTTTCGTACCATTACCGGTAATAACGGATTCCTGAAAGCATTTTATGCTGCCATCAAAGCTGCGGCAGCAGATTCAGATTGTATCGCCAAAACCTTTATTACCGGAGTGTCATCCGTATCCCTTGATTCTCTTACATCCGGATTTAACATTTCTCTGAATGTCACTTCAGATGAATGCTTTAATGAATATGCGGGTTTTACTGAAGGTGAACTCAGAAAACTTATTCCGCAGCTTGTTGATATTAAAAATCTCGGCGTAAGTACAGATGAAATCATAGCCAGAATGAAACCTGTGTATGACGGCTACTGTTTCAGCAGACATGCAGAAAACACGCTGTATAATTCCTCCATGTGTCTGTACTATTTGAATAAAATGCAAAAGGAACATGAATTTCTCCCTCCGGAAGATTATCTGGATCCGGCATCAGATCATGACAGTTCCAAGCTGCAGCAGCTGTTTGACATTGCCGAAAACGGTCTGGTTGTTGATGAGATCGTGGAAGGATATTTGAGCAGTGATCTGTTCTTTCTGGATAAACTTGCAGAAAACATCAATTTAAATAAAGTATCCAAATATAACCGGGATCAGCTTATGTCCATGCTCTATTACCTGGGATATCTGATACTTTTTGATCTTTTGTGAAGTTTATCATGTGTTTTTTAACAGACATTTCTTGACATAAATAAAATCTTGATATCACGATTTAATAAATTGTGATAAAAATCACTTTTAAAAATGACTACAGACTGAAAATGCCAATTTTAGGGTGCAGAAAGACTGCACATCATCTGACATGCAAAAAAAACAAGATAGGTTTAGATAACTTTTTAGGCTAACATGCAAGGAATCAGCACCGGTCTTCGTTTTCGCTTATGAGAAAATTTCTCAAGAGGTATCTCGCGGGACTGCTCCGAGAATTCTGTTTCAGGTTCCATAATACGCACAGATAAACCGTAGTGTTCAACTGGAGACAGCGGGGTATTAGATTCCATAAGTTCCTGGTATTCGTACAGTTCCAGTTCTTCGACACTGCAGCGCATTTCTTCAACCAGTGTATCCGTTTCAGAAGGTCTTTGTTTTTTCCATGGGATATTGAACAGTAGTCTAAATGCATAATCAATCCTTGCATTGCAGGATGACATTACATAATTCAGACTTACTGCTGCATTTTCATCTTTGAAACTGTTAATTTCCTCTCTCTCTTTGAGAAGACCATTGAGAACAAATTTGTGTATTATGCTTCTGTTGCTTGCTGTCTCTGCTTTTTTCAAACACAGGTTATCCTGTCTGAAATCATGATCCAGAAACTGGTGTATTGTTTCTACGCACCATTCAGAGATTTTTACGTTGACAAGACCAAGAGCAAATTTCTTTTTTGCTTCCGGAGAATTACCGTATTTATTCTCAAGAGAGGTGATAAAAATATCTTCACTGCAGTATGATACATTGTCACAGCGGAGTAATGTATCGTGGCTGAAGATCATAGCCACATACTTGATTTCAGGATACTTTGACAAATTTGGATCAGCCTTTAAAAATCTGGATACCGGCAGAACGTAAATTGTTTTCCTGAAATGGTATCCGCCTTTGATTTCAGAGAAATCTTCGGTAATCAGATCGCTGTAACTGTAGGGATTCTCCCTGTGGGCAATTATGGCTTTGGTAAATACATGCTCTATCTGGTCTCTTTCCAGAAGATTCCTGGAGTGGTTACGTTTAACATTCAGAAGCCAATGTGCCCTGCATTTTATTGCAGCTTCAGCAATGGCTGGACATGTATTAAGAGCATCTGCAGTAAGAACGGTGCCGCTTATGTCGATACCTTCTGTCAGCATTTTAAGAGTTTCACTGACCTCCTGATTCTTTTTCGTACATATCCTCTGTGCTAAGACCATTTTTTCTTTCTTACTCGTAAGAGACACGATCTGGAAACCAGACTCTCTTTTCAGTCCACCCTCTTCATTTTGCTCCTTTTTGAGCAGTTTAGTTGCGTTCATGCACTGACCATCGAAAGCTACTTGATCAATCTGCATCAAATCGTCAGTGTCATATGTTCCGTGCTCTTTCCTTCTCTTTGTGTAGTCATCCTGACTAATGTTGCAGAATAAGGTCTGCAGAACTTCACTCGGCATACGACTTACACAACGGAAGATGGAACTGTAACTTGGCTCTCCTGACAGTTCCGGATGTAATTCTGCAAGATCATACTGATGGTCGTGTACCCACTTGGTTATTTGTGTTACTGCCGTACTCTCGGCTGCTACTGCCAGAAATATCCTTAAAATCATCGAAGGCAGTGAATAACTACACCGTTCAGTATCCCTAAATTCGCAGTCCGAAAAGATTTCGTCAAAAATCTTCAGTAATGAATCACAGTCATTACGAGTAGATTTTTTGATCTCGTCGTCATTTTTAACTTTTGCCATCCGAATAATATCAATCGAAGTACTCAAAAAAGGTATAATAGGTTCAAGGAGCATAAAACCTCCGGTTTTTTTTTTGATTAATGGGGACTTAGGTTCCTTTTTTTTTACCCGCATCACCCACACCGTGTACAGGATATATATATCCTTACAATCTATATTGTAAAATAATTTGTTGATACTCACGATCTTTAGAGTCGTGTTTTGATCCTTGGATCACGGTATAAAAAATAGGTATAGATGCAGATAGAATAAGGCAGTAGAGGTACAAAAAATAGGAAATTATAAATTTTAGATATGTCATTAAAAGACATAGCAAGAAAAAAATTGAGATTTTAGCGTGTGTGATCATTATCACTAAAAAAGTTGAAGTAACTTTGGAATGGTGTAAATTTCACGATGAGCTTCTTCTTATTAGCCATTTTCTTTAAAAGATTCACAGGATTTCTTGCAAACAAGGAATCGCAACTTGTTCCCGCAATCCAATTCTCGTGATAAGGTTTATCATCATCGAACTTTAATCCTATTTTCATACCATCATGGCAAGTCATAACAACGTCAAAATTGATAAGAACATCAGTTTTATTATCTTTACACCTAACCCACATCACAGGATACTTTTTGTTGTTAAACTTACCAACAAAATAATCAGAGGATCTATTACCAAAGTAAACATTTTTACTTCCATTAAATTCGTCTTCTTCAGCAGTTACCTGCCACACACCAAAAGTATCGAGTTTAGAGTCCGAATTCGATTTGTTTTGTGATGCTTGATTCTGCTGAGTAGTTTGAGCGTTGTTACTAGAGTTATTCGTTTTTGTTTGAGCGCTATTATTACCAGCAGCAGATGCGTGCTCAGCTTCATTCATGATTCTTTGTACATTTTCAGCTTTCTGCTGTTCGGCTTTTTGCTGAATCTGCTCTACACGCTCTTCATAAGAAATTCTTCCGATGATATAAGGAACTACAAAAATGATAATGAGGATTAGAACCAGCCATGTTCCGCAGCCAGTTTTTTTAGGAGTCCATTCAAAATCACAATTAACACACTTTTTTCCTTTGCCATTGTCTACAAGACGAGAGCTACCACATTTAGGACATTTCATTATAAATTCCCCACTTAACTAATACATAGAATCGTTTTTTATTTTCTTGAAAAGGAATAATTAAACAATCTACTAAGCAAAAATAAAATATTTTAATCAAGAATGAGTTTACCTTTGTTTTTTATTTTGACTAGTATTTGTTGCTATTTGCCACCTCATTTGTGATCAATCTACAAATTAATCGAATTTATATACTAATATCACAATCAATGTCGTACACGCATCATTGATTCTAATTGTTTACTCCTTATCCAATTAGCTACATTTCAGAAAATAACCCCATTTAATCCTCAATAGTAAGAAGCTTTTCGGAGTTCTCATTTTTTTTATTTTTTTTCAAAAATTTTTCCAAAAACGTCAGATTTTCCCTCCTGCCGTGGCTACTTAGTGAAAACAACAAATTTTTACCAAGGAGCAATCATGAACCTCAAAATCAATTTAACCAGGAAGCCCGCCCCCGGTGGTGTCTTTAACTGTACAGCCATCAACATCCGGGAAAGA
>JAEETM010000147.1 GCA_016290335.1 Treponema sp.
TGCAAAAGGCTTGATCTAATCTCTACCCTTATAAAAGAGCAGCAGGAAGGCGCTGATAACTACAAGTACAGAACCGCAGTTGTGAAAAAGGGCGCCCCAGACTGCATTCAAAATGCCAGAGATTGCAAGTGCAACTGCTGCAAAATTGATTACCATAGAAAGACAGAGATTAAATGTAATTCGTCCCTGAGTTTTTCTGGAAATCTTGAAGAGATAAGGAACTGCATCAAGGTTGTCATGGACAATTACTGCGTCGGCACTTTCGATTGCAACGTCGCTGCCGATTCCGCCCATGGCAATGCCTGCAAAGGCTGAACGCAGGGCAAGAGAATCGTTTACCCCGTCACCAAACATTGCAACCTTATTTCCCTGAGCCTCCTGATTTTTGATGTAATTCATTTTATCTTCCGGGGAACAGCTTGCCTTAAAATCATCAAGACCGATTTGTGCTGCAACATAGCGGGCAGAGTTTTCGTTGTCGCCGGTGAGCATAATGGTGCGGATGTTCAGGGCTTTAAGCTGTGCTACCATTTTACGGGCATTTTCTTTGATGGTATCCTGAATGAAGATTATGCCAAGAAGTTTTGACTCACAGTAAAGGCCGACAAGGGAAGAGGCTTCGAGGTCGGGAGAGATGTTGGAGAAGGAAGCGTCGTTTATGGAAAGAGCATCTGAAGTTTTCCCGGCATCCTTAAAATCCCTCTGGATTTTTCCCACCATATATTTTTTCCCGTCGATTTCAAATTCAATTCCGCTGCCTGCAAGAGTTTTGTGATTTTTAATTTCATAAAGGCCGCTTTTGTTATAATCCATAATTGCCTTTGCAAACGGATGATTTGAAAGAGCTTCACCAGATGCAGCAATTTTGAATAGCTCGTTCTCGCTGATATCGGACAGAGTTTGAACTTTAACAACAGCCGGCTTTCCTTTTGTAAGAGTTCCTGTTTTATCAAAAACCGCAATGTTAGAAGAAGCAATTCTTTCCAGCGCTTCTCCCGACTGAATCAAAAGACCATGCTTAGAGGCATTTCCAATTCCAGCAGAAATTGCAGTAGGGGTTGCAAGAACAAAGGCGCAGGGACAGAAAACAACAAGCACAGTTACAGCGCGGGTAAAGCCCAGCCAGAAATCATTATGAGTATTTCCGATTATGCAACCTGCAACAATTGCCGTAGTAAGAGAAATTATGACAAGCCAGGCAGCCCAGACATTTGCCTTTCGTACGATTTTTGCTTTCTGTGCATCAGCGGCTTCTGCAAGCTTAATCATTCTCTGGAGGGAAGAGTCCCCGGCAGTTTTTACGGCTTCAATCAAAATGCTTCCGTTTTGA
The DNA here is from genome assembly GCA_016290335.1 of Treponema sp. The sequence goes on from JAEETM010000147.1 coordinate 1,331, forward strand.
TTTATAGTTCCACTCATCACAAGGTCACCCGGATTTTTTTCAACAGGAATAGATTCACCCGTCATTGCACTCTGGTCAATGCTTGTGCTGCCTTCGATTATTTTTCCATCAACAGGAATAGACTCACCGGCTCGAACCTGAAGAATATCCCCAAGCTTTACCTGATCAGCTTCAATGATTTTTATCTGCCCATCCACAAAGAGATTTGCCTTTTTAGGGCTGAGCTTAATAAGCTTTGAGATTCCTTTTTTTGCCCGGTCCGAAGTAAAATCTTCCAGAATGGAACCAATCTGCATGATAAAGGCAACTTCACCGGCTGCAAAAAACTCTTTAAGAATCAACGAACCAATTAAGGCTAGGGCAACGAGCACATCCGCAGTAATGTCGTGGTCTTTTACAAGGCCAACAATTGCCCCAAGAACAATCGGAAGACCGCATAAAACAATTGCAATCCAGGCCGGATCAAAGCCTGCAATTTTGTCTGCATTGCCGGTCCAGCTGAAAGTTAAAGATGTAGCAAGTGCCACTCCCGAAATTATTACAAAAATAAGTCTGAGCCTGTCGCTCTGTTTTTCGTACCATTCTACAATATTTGACATTGTTCAGTCTCCTGCAAAATATAGCACAAGGTGTCTGATATCGAACACATTGTTCGTTATCACTATATTGCGGAAAATCAGGATTTTTAAGAACAAAAAATCTACTTTGTAAGAAACTGAACAAATATTAAAATTTGTTCAGTAAAGCCTTTCCTGCCATTTGTACTCAAATGTTTACAATCAGCTGCAAGACAAATAAGTGTGTTTTTCTAAAGAAAATTTGATATAATAAATATATGACAACTTTTGATAATCTTACTTTTACAAGCGAGCGCGAAATTTCTTCGGCTTTTATTGATTCTACAGTGCGCATGGGAATTGCCCAGTCAGTACTTATGGTTCAGGATAATCTTACTGAATGTTTTAATGCAATGGGCTGCGATGGTGTAATATACCGCGAAAAGTTCAATGACTTCTGGGTCTTCACAAAAACAAAAGTTCATTTTTTGAGACGACCAGACTGGCGAGAAATTATTACAGCGAAAACATTTACAATTAACAATGCGGGAATGAGAACTCACGTCAACACAGAACTTCTTGATAAAGATGGCAATCAGCTTTTGATTGCAAATCAGGAAGCCTGCGTGTTAAGTCTCGAAACACACCGCCCGCAAAAACTTACAGAACTTCCTTATCCAAAAGAAAATTTTCCTATACCTGTTTATAACGAACCTTTTGAAAGATTCCCTTCTGATTTTAAAGAAGAAGAATTTGTTTTTGAGCAGATAATCCGTTCCTGTCATATTGATATGTCCCATCACATGAATAACATTGAGTACATAAAACTTGCCCTTTGTGTTTTTGATGATGATTTTTTACAGACGCATGAAATTAAAGACCTTGAAGTTCATTACACAGGGGAAAGCAGGGAAGGGCAGACCCTCAAAGTTTTTCGTCGTGACGATGAAGTAATAAAAGGAAAAACTTATATTCATATTAAGGAAAGTGATCGCTGCGTATTTGAATGTTGCCTTTGCTTTTGATAAGATAAAAAAAATATCCGCTGTTACCGGAAGGCACAGCGGATATTTTTTTATCTAGGCAGTTTGTTTGCTGACCATTGTTTTATATTCGCCACCTTTTGTCATAAGTTCTTCGTGATTTCCACTCTCTACAATCTTTCCATTCTTAATCACAAGAATTATGTTTGCATTGCGGATAGTGTTCAGACGGTGGGCAATTACAATCAGAGTTTTGCCGCGGCAGAGTTCGGAAATTGCTTCCTGAATAAAGTGCTCGTTATCGGCATCTACGCTAGCAGTAGCTTCATCAAGAATTACGATAGGCGCATCCTTAAGCATACAGCGGGCAATGGAAATACGCTGTTGTTCTCCACCACTCAAATCTGCACCGCCTTCACCAATCACAGTGTCAAAACCACTTGGCAGCTTCATGATAAAATCATAACAGCGGGCTTTCTTTGCAACTTCAATAACTTCTTCGCGGGTGGCGTTTGTTCTACCCATTGCAATATTATTGAAAACGGTATCCTGGAAAAGATAGACTCTCTGGAAAACCATTGAGATATTATCCATAAGGTTCGCAACCGGAACATCGCGGATATCAGTTCCACGGATTTTTATAGAGCCATCTTTTACATCCCAGAAGCGGGCTAGAAGATTTGCGATTGTAGATTTACCGCCGCCGCTAGGACCGACTAACGCAATCATCTGACCTTTCTGAGCGTCAAAGTTAATTCCATGTAAAGCTTCTTTATCACCGTAGGCAAAACTAACATTCTGATAAGAGATTTCAGGAAGTCCTTTGCGGGCAGCTTCTTCTGCAGACATTAAAGACTCTTTTCCTTCATTTACAATTTCAGCCTTATCAAAAACACTTTCAATACGGTCCAGACAGGCATCTGTTACGGTAAGGCGGGCAATGTTTCCGTAGTAAGCTTTTATTGGCGCAAACAAATCAAAAGCAAAAAGCACCATTCCAAGAAAATATTCATTAGTCATCATACTCTTTGAAGAGAGCAGAGCGGAAACAAAAAGTGTAAGGGCAGTTACGATTCCATAAGAAATCAGAACAGAAGCCCACCAGGGAGCATAAGCCATCTCAAAACCAATTGAGTTTTTGCTGCTTTCTTCAAAACTTTCGCTTACTTCTTTTGATTTTTCTCCAAGCAGATTAAAGGTCTTGATAATTCCAATTCCCTCCGCAAACTCCAGAACAGCACTGGTCATTTTTTCTGCGGTTTTCTGCTTAAGCATAGAATGCGAAATTGAAATTCTTGTAGTAGTGTTTCCAAAAAGAACTACTAGCAGGAGACAGGCAAGAGCCGTGAGTCCCAGACGCCAATTCAAAAAGAACATAAAGACAATCATAAGTCCCTGAGAAATCATAAGACCAACGAGCTCTTCCAGAACCATCATACAGTTTTCTTCGATAAAGTTCATGTCGGTTGCAAGAACGCTGCTCACCTTGCCGATGTTTCCCTCTGTAAAATAGCCCATGGTAAGCTTACGGAAGCGGTCTCCCATTTCCATTCGTTTGTCTGCAAAAACCTTAAAGCCCGTAGCCGACTGAAGACGGTCTGTAATATTTTGCATTACAGCCTGAAGGATCACACAGGTGAGAATAATCAGTCCGTAAATCAGGCAGCTTTTTTTAGTCATTCTGCCAGCCATAAAATCACAGGCCAGAAAGAAAGAAGCCATAAGCGGCGACTTCATCACAAGGCCCTTTATAAAGCCCGGCAGGTAAGACACGCGAATCGGAACCTTGTATTTTCCACAAAATTCCACCAGCCGATGCATCATCGAAATCATAGACTTATTTTGTTTTTTCATTTTAGATCCTCCACTCAGCAGCTTGAGTGCTTGCGGCCCACAGCTTCTGGAACTCTTCGCAGTTCTTCATTAATTCTTCGTGTGTACCTTCTGCAATTACATTGCCTGCTTTGAGTACACAAATCTTGTCTGCATTTTTGATTGATGAAAGTCTGTGGGCAATTACGATTACTGTTTTGTCTTTGACAATTTCTGCAATCGCAGCGTTCATCTTTTCTTCGTTTTCCGGATCCATAAAGGCGGTAGCCTCGTCTAACACAATTATCGGAGCATTTTTCAAAATGGCACGGGCCAGGGAAATACGCTGGCGTTCTCCGCCAGAAAGCTGCTTGCCGCTGTCTCCTGCCATTGTGTCGATTCCCTTAGGAAAGCGGGCAAGGAACTCATCGCACTGGGCACGACGAGCGGCATCTAAGACTTCTTCGCGGGTGGCGTCTGGCCGGCCTATCAGAATGTTTTCGTAAAGACTGGTGTTGAAAAGGTACTGCTCCTGAGCTACATAAGAAATCTGATTGTTCAATGCTTCGATATACATGTCGGTAATGTCCTGTCCGCCGATTTTTATGCTGCCAGAGTCCAGGTCGTAAAAGTGAACAAGGAGTTTTGCCAGGGTAGATTTACCGCTGCCGGATTCGCCGATGAGGGCGGTGGTGGTGCCCTGCTTGAGACTGAGGTTTATGCCGTGAAGAACTTCGTTTTCTTTATAAGAGAACTTTACATCCTTAAACTCAATATCATAATTCTTGCCTTCAAAGCTGTGAGTTCCCTGCTTGATTGCCTCTCCATTCATCATCTTTTCGAGCTCGGCAATTTTGTAATCCAGCTGAGGAATCTTTCCGCCAAAGCTGAGGGCGCGAAGAATTGAAGATCCAATCGAAAAGGACATGCATAAAACTAAAAGCAACTGACTCAAATCAATAGTACCGTTCAAAACAAGAAGGGCTCCAATCGGCAAAGTGAAAAAGGCCAGACAGGGAAGGGTGGAATTATAAACTGCCATCCATGGCCAGCAAACCTTATACCAGGCGATCGTAAAAGCACGATAGCCGCGAACTGCATCTCCAAAGCTGCGGAATGAATCTCCATCTCTAT
>JAEETM010000148.1 GCA_016290335.1 Treponema sp.
TAATAATTTTTGTTATATTATTTCCACTTATGGTGCCTATAGTTCAGCGGTAGAGCGCCAGATTGTGGATCTGGTTGTCGTCGGTTCGATCCCGACTAGGCACCCTAAAGGTGTGAGCTAAGCTTACACCTTTTTTAATGCGCCTGTAGCTCATCTGGATAGAGCAACGGACTTCGAATCCGTAGGTAGCACGTTCGAATCGTGTCAGGCGCAGACAAAATGCTGATTTGTGTCAAAAAAAAATATGAAAATTACTATAAACTACTTGATACAAATAACGCGTTTTGATATATTATTTTACGTTAATATTCTTTATTAATGGGCCATTAGCTCAGCTGGTAGAGCAACAGACTCTTAATCTGTGGGTCGCAGGTTCGATCCCTGCATGGCTCAATACCTTAAACAGGTAAATAAGTCACTAGATCTAAAATGCGAGAGTGGTGAAATTGGCATACACGCTAGACTTAGGATCTAGTGCTTCGGCGTGAGGGTTCAAGTCCCTCCTCTCGCAAGGTTTTAGCCTTGCAAAAATACGCGGGAATAGCTCAGTGGTAGAGCGCCACCTTGCCAAGGTGGATGTCGCGGGTCCAATTCCCGTTTCCCGCTTTTTTAGAAAACTAAGACCTGAAAAGCAAAATTATTTTGCGGGAATAGCTCAGTGGTAGAGCGCCACCTTGCCAAGGTGGATGTCGCGGGTCCAATTCCCGTTTCCCGCTCTGAACTAGAAAAGCGATTCAGATACAGTCTGAACCGCTTTTTTTTTAACTTTTATTTAAGGGGTTATGGCAGTGAAACTTACAAAAGAATTCACACAGTTGGAAAAGTCAGCAGTAAAACTTACTGTAACAATCGAAAAGAAAGAAGTTGTAGATTTCTACAATTCAACAGTAGCAAAGTATGTAAAGAATGCACAGATTCCAGGCTTTAGAAAAGGTCACGTACCTGCATCTGTACTTGAACGAAAATATGGTGACTCCTTAAAAGCAGATACTCTCAGCGAGCTTATAGACAAATCTCTTGGCGAAATCTTTGATAACGAAACAGAAAACCGCCCTCTTCCTTATGCACAGCCAGTTCTTGAATCACTTCCAGAACTTGATACTACTAAAGAACTTGTTTACTCCGTTACTTACGATGTATTTCCTAAAGTAGAAGTTAAAAACTTTGCCGGAATCACAATCAAGGAACCACAGGTTACTGTAAGCGATGAAGACCTTAACGACGAGCTCAAAGGCATGCAGGAACGCAATGCAATGGTAATCGACAAAAAAGACGGTGTAGTTGCTAAAGATGACATAGTTACAATAAACTACAGCGAACTTGATGATGAAGGAAAAGAAATCGAAGGTACTACAAGACAGGATTTCGTATTCACAGTTGGTACAGGCGAAAACATCTACAAGATTGATGACGACATCATCGGAATGAAAAAGGACGAAACAAAGCAGATTACAAAGAAATATGCTAAAAATGATCCTGATGAAGAACTTGCCGGAAAAACAAAGAAAATCAGCGTAACTGTTACAGCTGTTAAACTCCGCGACATCCCTGCTCTTGATGATGATTTTGCTCAAGACTGCGACGAAAAATACAAGACTCTTGATGACATGAAGGCTGATATTAAGAGAAATATGGAAACTGCAAAGAACCGCAAGCTCAGAGAAATCAAAAACAATTCTCTTCTTGAACAGCTTGTTGAAAAGAATCCATTTGAGATTCCTGCTTCAATGCTCGCAGCAGAGCTTGACGGCCGCTGGAATATGATGGCACAGCAGTTCCAGACAACTCCAGAGCAGCTTGAAAAAATGATTACAGCAAGCGGACAGACAAAAGAAACAATGCTCAAGGAATGGACTGGCGACAGCGAAAAGATGCTTAAATCAAGAATTATCGTTGATGCACTTATCCGCGAAAAGAATATTTCCGTTACTCCTGAAGAAATTGAAGCTCAGTATGCTAAAATTGCAGAAGAAGGCGGAATGACAGTTGAAGAAGTAAAGAAGCACTATGAAGATCCACGTGCAAAAGAATATATCATTGACGATGTAAAGGAAAACAAACTCTATGACGAGCTTTATAAGCAGGTAAAAGTTTCCAAGGGAGACAAAACAAGCTTTAAAGACTTGTTCAACCAGCGCTAAGCTTTTATAAGTTTATAGAAAAGGCTGTCCTTAAAGCTGTTCTGCTTTTTGACAGCCTTTTTTTATGGTGGCAATTCATCCATCTTCTAAAAAACTGAACTTTTTATCAGTTTTCTATATGCTTTTTTTCAATTTATTAGTATATTTTAAGAAGTACCTTTCAGGATTTTATAAGGAGTTTCAAGAAAAGAATATGCAGAATCTTAACACAAATGTACAGATGAACAACAACATTCCAAGCGTTTGGGAACGAACTGGTAACGGCGAACGCGGCTACGATTTGTTTTCACGACTTTTAAAAGACAGAATTATCTTTATTGACGGCGAAATCAACGATTACAATGCAGATTTAGCAGTAGCCCAGATTCTTTTCCTTGAATCAGAGAATCCAGATAAAGACATCAGCATTTACATCAATTCACCTGGTGGTTCCGTAACAGCCGGTCTTGCTATTTATGATACAATGCAGTACGTAAAATGCGACATTCAGACAATCTGTATGGGACAGGCTGCAAGTATGGCTGCAATTCTTCTTGCAGGCGGAACAAAAGGAAAACGTTATGCCCTTCCTTCTTCACGAGTTATGATTCATCAACCATGGGGCGGCGTACAGGGACAGGAAAGCGACATTTCCATCCATGCAAAGGAAATAATCAGATTAAAGAAACTTTCTATAGATTATCTTGCACAACATACCGGTAAAAAGTCAGAAGAAGTTGCAAAGGATATGGAACGAGACTTTTTTATGTCAGCAGATGATGCTATAAAATACGGCATAGTTGATCACGTAATGCCGGCAAGAAAATAGTACTGATAAGGAATTATTTATGAAGCGTTTTAATCCCAGTAACTGTTACTGCTTTTTCTGCGGAAAACCAGCAGACAAGGATAGAAGACTTATTGCAAGCCCAACAGGAGCATTTATCTGCGACAGATGTGTAAGTGCATGTCAGGATAAGTTAGACCTGGAATCTGAAGAGCTTACACCTATCGCTCTCGGAGATGTTCCTACACCAAAAGAGTTTAAGGAATATCTTGACCAGTATGTTGTAGGACAGGACGATGCAAAGAAGGTTCTTTCTGTTGCTGTTTACAATCATTACAAACGTCTTTCAACACAGAATTTTGCAGATATTGATGACGATAAAATCAAAATTGAAAAATCAAACGTTCTTCTCATAGGTCCAACAGGAAGCGGTAAAACACTTCTGGCCCGAACTCTGGCACAGAAGCTTAAGGTTCCTTTTGCAATTGCAGATGCCACTACCCTTACAGAAGCCGGTTATGTTGGCGAAGATGTTGAAAACGTTCTGCTCAAGCTTATAAATGCTGCAGACGGTAACATTGAAGCTGCACAGCGTGGAATTATCTTTATTGATGAAATTGACAAGATTTCAAGAAAGAGTGAAAACACTTCTATTACCCGTGATGTAAGCGGTGAAGGCGTTCAGCAGGCACTTCTTAAGATTATTGAAGGAACAGTTGCAAGCGTACCTCCTCAGGGTGGAAGAAAGCATCCTAATCAGGAAATGCTCCAGATAGACACAACTAACATTCTGTTTATTCTTGGTGGTGCGTTTGTCGGACTCGATAAAATAATTGAACAGAGAACAATGGCTCACTCAATGGGCTTCGGTTCAAACGTTGGTGAATTAGACGAAACTGAACGAATGAACCTTCTTAATCAGACAACACCTGATGATTTAGTTAAATTCGGACTCATTCCAGAGCTTATTGGTCGTATGCCAATCACCGTTGCCCTCAAAGAGCTTACAAAGGATGATCTGGTACGTGTACTTACTGAACCAAAGAATGCAATTACAAAGCAGTTCCAGTCTTCTTTTGCAATTGATAATACAGAGCTTACCTTTGATAAAGAAGCAATTGAAGAAATTGCCTGCGAAGCTATACGCCAGAAAACCGGTGCCCGCGGTCTTAGAACAATCGTAGAAAAAATGCTCAACGACATTATGTTTGAGATTCCGGATATTAAGGGAAACAAAAAGCTTACAGTAACAAAGGACATTGTTCTTCAGCCAAAGAATCTTGATATTAAACAGCTTATTATTAAAGATTCAGAAGAGCCTATTGCTCTATAAGCTTTAAGGTCTGAGCAACTGTATCTTCCCAGTTATAGTGCTTAGACCATTCAAGCCCTTCACTAACCTTTCGTTTATACAATTCCTCATCATCAACAATCTTCTGAAGAAGATCTGCCAGTTCATCAACATTATCTGAATCAAAGTAAAGAGGAACATCGCCGCCAATTTCTTTTAAAGCCCCGGAAGATGAACTCAAAACAGGAATACCGCTTGCCATAGCTTCTATTATTGGAAGCCCGACACCTTCATTTACAGCCGGGAATACACAGGCAGTAGCCGCCGCATATAACTTTGAAAAGCTTTCATGCGGAAAATAACCTGTAATAAGAATATCGCTTGCATACTCAGAATTATAGGCAATATCTTTTATATAATCAGAATAGTCACCATCACTACCGCATATAACAAGCCTGTGAGGATAATCTGTACGTTTTTTGAATAAAGAAAAAGCCTTTATGAGCTGTTCGTGTTTTTTGTCTGCATCAGAAAGCTTTGAACCATAAATAAAATACGGCCGCTTAATTGCAAAAGGCTTTATATCAACATAATCATTATCAAAACCAATTTCCGGGAAGAACAGCTTGTGATTGATTCCGTTGTGAATTACAAAAATCTTATCTGTATCAAAGCCGTTGTTAACAAGATCCTGTTTTATGTATTCAGAGCCTGCAATTATAGTCTGCACCCTTGAAAGGCCTTTTCGTAATCTTCTCCGCTGCCCTCTTGTATATTTTTCGTAAACAACAGAAACGACACAGTTTACAACTGCAATACCTTTTGTTTTAAACTTTTTTGGTAAAACCTTTTCTACAGCAGGATAAATAACGGCATCGTATTTATTCTTTTTATAAAACTTTTTTGCCGGTCTTTTGTGCCATCTTCTGAAGGCCTTTAAATTATCATTTATATTGATTGAATTATATTCAAGAGGTTTGTCGGAGGTATAAATGTATCTGTCAACTTCAAGACCAAAAAGCTCAAACGTAAGGTTTGATTCGGTTGGAAGATTTGAGATAAAGTTTAAAAGATATGCACCCTGACCGGATTGTGAGTGGTCGCAGCCAAGTGTATCTATACCAATTTTCATACAAATATTCTAGCAGATAAACTTTTAATATGCTATAGTAAGGTTGAAAATGAATACAAATAACGAAAACTCCAGCAATAATATTTTTTCAAAGCTTTCTCCCAAGATTCAGGAAAAACTGGCTGCAATTGGAATTACCGAGCCTACAAAGGTACAGGAAGCGGTTATTCCGAAAATCCAGGAAGGGAAAAACCTTGTATTTCAGTCGGAGACAGGAACCGGAAAAACGTTTGCCTATCTACTGCCGCTGGTACAAAAGCTTGAAGAAGATGAAGATTTAACAAAGCTCAGGATTCTTGTTGTTGCACCTACGTTTGAGCTGGCTTCACAGATAAATGCAGCGGCAAAATCAATAACAGAACGAAAAACAGCCCTTCTTATCGGCGGAACTCCCATGAAAAGGCAGATTGAAACCCTTAAGGAAAAGCCGCAGATTATAGCAGGAACTGCAGCCCGTCT